>CALCWL010000001.1 GCA_937906285.1 uncultured Rhodanobacter sp.
CTGTTCTATTTCTGCCACGGCGTGGCCGAGGCCTGGAGCGCGCCGGGCGAACGCGTGCTGGCGTGGGCGGAGATCGTGCTGACGGTAGGCCTGATCGCCGTGCTGGGCGCCGGCGTCAAGCGGCGAAGCACACCGCACTGATCGTCAAGCCCGCCGGACCACCCGCACCACCGATTCGCGGTAATCGACGAAGCCCATGCTCCGATACAGCGCGCGGGCCCCTTCGTTGGCGCGCATCACGTGCAGGAACGGCGTTTCGCCGCGCAGCAGCTGGCGCCGGATCAGCTTGGCGGTGAGCCGGCGGGCCAGTCCGCGGCCCTGTGCATCGGGATGAGTGCAGATGCCGCTCACCTCGCGCCAGCCACCAGCGAAGGCGCGCTCGCCGGCCATGGCGATCAATCGCGCGCCGTCGAACAGACCGAAGTAATCGCCCAGCTCCAGCGTGCGTGGGCCGAACGGTCCGGGCTTGGTCAGCGCGGCCAGCTCCATCGCCTGCTCCGCATGCGGCGACGTCAGCGGCACGGCCTCGGGCACGTCGTCCCGCGCGGGCAGCTCGCCCATCCAGCGCATCTTGAACATGGTCGATTCCAGCTCGACGCTCCACCCGGCGGGAGCCGGCCCCGACCAGCCATCGGTATAGAACGATTCGCCGGGCTCGCAGAACGGCGCCAGGTCATCGAATGCCGGCTCGGCCTGATTGGCAAAGCCGAGGATCGGCGAAAACCCCGGCGCAAACCGCCGCGCACCGCCCGCACCCCGGGCAAAGCCCGCCTGCGGCCCGCTCAGCGCATGCCAGAAGATGTTGTCGAGGAAGGTAGGCGCCGGCGACTGCGCGGCCATTACAGTTCGCGACTCATGAACACGCTGTATGGATCGGCAACGTAATCCGCAAACGGTTCGCAGCGGACGAAGCCGAAGCTGGCGTACAGGCGATGGGCCGGCGCGAACGCCGCGGCTGATCCGGTTTCCAGGCACAGTCGACGGCAGCCGCGTCGCCGCGCCTCGTCGATGATGTGTCGCAGCAGCGCCGCGGCGACGCCCTTGCGCAGATGGCGCGCGGCGGTGCGCATCGACTTGACCTCCGCCTGCTGCGCATCGAGCTGCTTCAGCGCACCGCAACCCAGCAGTTCGCCCTCCTGCCACGCCGTCCAGAAGCTGATTTCCGGGCGGCGCAACCCGTCGACGCCGAGCGCGTGGATGCTCTCCGGCGGAGAGTGCAACGCCACGCCCTGCAGATGCTCGCGCAGCAGGTCGATGACGGGGGATGCGGTGAGATCGTCGGGCCGGATGTCCATGCGCGCGGATGGTAGCGCAGCCACGCCCGCGACCGGGATCGCGTCCTGGTCGCTGCGCCTATACTCGAATTCCCCGCTTCGCCTTGCCGAGGATGCCATGGCCTTTCTGCAGGAAGCCCCGCAACTCGCCCACCCCTATCGCGGCGACCGCCTGCTGCTGGCGCTGCTCGATCGCGTGCTTCCCGTCGAACGGCGCGCCGCGCTGGACGCCGACCTCGATGCGCTCGGCGATTACGCGCTGATGGCTTGGCAGCGCGTCCTGACCAGTACGCCACGCAAGCCGATGCTGACCCGCTGGGGCGCCTGGGGCGAACGGATCGACCGCATCGAGCTGACCACGGCGTGGCAGGAAGGCCCGCGGCTGACGACGACACACGCGGTGCTCGCCGCCGGCCACGCGGACAGCGAGCACGCGCGGCTGGAGGAGTTCGCCCGCGTCTACCTGTATCACCTGGCCAGCGAGTTCTACACCTGCCCGCTGGCGATGACCGACGGCGCCGCCACCGCGATCAAGGCGTCGGGCAACCGCGAGTTGATCGCGCGCGTGTTGCCGCGTTTCCTCAGCCGCGACCCGGCCAGCTTCTGGCTCAGCGGCCAGTGGATGACGGAGACCATCGGCGGCTCCGACGTGGGCAATACCGAGACGATCGCGCGCCAGGACGCCAGCGGCCAATGGCGCCTGTACGGACGCAAGTGGTTCAGCTCGGCGGTGGTCGGCGAGGCGGCGCTGGCGCTGGCGCGGCCGGAAGGCGCCGGCGGCGGCACCGGAGCGTTGGCGCTGTTCTACGTCGAGACGATGGACGGCGAGCGGCGCAAACCGGAACTGGTCATCGACCGGCTGAAGGACAAGCTCGGCACGCAGGAACTGCCCACCGCGGAAATCCATCTGGACGGCCTGCCCGCCTGGCCGCTGGGCGAACTCGCCCACGGCGTGCGCCAGGTGGCGCCGATGCTCAACATCACGCGCAGCTGGAACGCGATCTGCGCAGTGGCCAGCATGGCGCGGGCGATCAGCCTGGCGCGGGACTTCGCCACTCGCCGGCAGGCGTTTGGCCGCCGCTTGATCGAGCAACCGCTGCACGCGCAGACGCTGGCCGACCTGCAGGCGGATTTCGAGGCCGCGTTTGCACTGGCGTTCGAGGTCGCCCACCTGCTCGGCCGCGTCGAACACGGTGCGGCCAGCGCGGAGGAAGCCGCGGTGCTGCGCCTGCTCACGCCACTGGCCAAGCTGTGGACGGGCAAGCTGGCGGTGAAAATCTGTTCCGAAACGCTGGAGTGTTTCGGCGGCGCCGGCTACATCGAGGACACCGGCCTGCCGCAACTGCTGCGCGACGCGCAGGTCTACGCGATCTGGGAAGGCACCACGAATGTCCTTTCGCTGGACAGCCTGCGCGCGCTGGCCGGCGACAGCCTGGGTTCGTTGCGCCACGCCGCCGCCCGCTGGCTGGACGGCAACGACGACATGCACGCGGCCAGCGCGATCCGGCAGACGCTGGACGCGGCGGCACGCTGGCTCGACCAGCACGCGGCGGTGCGCGACACGATGGAGGCCGGCGCGCGCGGCCTCGCCTTCACCCTCGCGCGTTGCGCGGCGGCCGCGCTGCTGGCGCGCCAGGCCGCGTGGTCGAGAGATCGCGGCGACCCGCGACCCGCCGCGGCACTGCACCGCTTCGTCGGGCGCGGTCTCGACCGGTTGGTGGCGTCGGATGCCGGCAACACCGCGTTGCTGCTGAGCTGACGCGCAAGGCGGACACCGCCCGCCCTACGTTTGGAGGGACTTTCGTGCGGGAGCGCACCCTGTGCGCGATGCCTTCGTCACCTGGTGAAAAAAACATCGCGCACAGGGTGCGCTCCTGCAAGGTGACGCGTGATCTTTCGGCCGATCCAGCGGTGCGGGCACGCGACATCGGCGCGGGCTAAAATGCGCCGATTCCCTCCCTGGCGCACCGACATGCAGCACCTGACCATCGTCACCACCGGCGGCACCATCGACAAGGTCTACTTCGACGACAAGTCCGACTACAAGATCGGCGCGCCGCAGATCGGCGAGATCCTCGGCCACCTCGGCGTGGCGTTCGATTTCGACGTGATTCCGATCCTGCGCAAGGACAGCCTGCACATCACCGAGGAGGATCGCGCGCTGATCCGTTCCACCATCGAGGCGCAGCCGCACCGCCACGTACTGGTCACCCACGGCACCGACACCATGGTGGAGACCGCGCGCGAGCTGGCGCAGCTCAAGGGCAAGGTGATCGTGCTGACCGGCGCGCTGAATCCGGCGCGTTTCCAGGGCTCCGACGCGGTGTTCAACATCGGCTGCGCGGTGGCGGCGGTGCAGACCCTGCCCGACGGCGTCTACATCACCATGAACGGCCGCGTGTGGGACCCGGCCAAGGTGCGCAAGAACCGCGCGGAAAATCGCTTCGAGGAAGCGACGCCGTCGTGATCCCCCGGCGCCCTTCCGGCAGCCGGGCGGCCCGATCGGACGCCATTGAGGTGGCGATCACGCTTGCTCAACCCGCGGCTTGGCTATAGTGCCGACAGGCAGGGGCCATCCGGGGAATCAATGAGTGACAGCACGCAAGAACCGTCGCGCCATTCCGGCAGACGATCCTCGGGGCCGCAGGGCACCCGCTTCTTCTCGACCGAGGCCTTGCGGCAATACGCCAGCGCCGCCGCGAACGGGCTGGACAGCGAGGTCAGCACGCGGGCGCCGGTGCTCGAAGGCAGCAGCCCCGGCATCGAAGGGCGGCGCTTCGTCATCCGCCCCGGCCGGCAGGCGATCGGCCGCCGGCTCGACAACGACATCGTCATCGACGACCTGAGCGTATCCGGCTGCCATGCATGGATCACCCAGCAGCACGGCCGTTGCCTCATCATGAATACGCTGTCCACCAACGGCACCTTCGTCAACGACCGTCGCATCCATGAAGTGGTTTTGCGCCACGGCGACCACATCCGCCTCGGCCAGGCGGAGTTCGTGTTCCTGACCCGCGAGCACGGCCAGCCGGGGCACTCGCCCTGGCGCTGGATCGGTGCCGCCGTGGCGCTGCTGCTGGTCGCCGGCGCCGTGGCCTGGTGGTGGCTGCGCTCGCCGTGAACGCGGGCACCCTGCCGTCCAGGGTCGGCCGCTACCGCGTCGAGGGCGTGCTCGGCGAAGGTGCGATGGCGGTGGTCTATGCCGGTTTCGATCCGGAGATCCAGCGCAAGGTGGCAATCAAGTGCCTGCACCAGGAGGTCGCCGCCGATCCCGCCTACCGGCGCCGGTTCCTGGTCGAGGCGCGCGCCGCCGGCCACCTGACCCACCCGCACATTGTCACCATCTTCGACGTCGGCGAGACCGACGATGGCCGCTCGTACATCGCGATGGAGCGCCTGCCGGGCGAGACGCTGGCCGGCAAGGTCAGCCGCGAGGGATTCCCGCCGCTGCCGGCGATCATCGACCTGATCGGCCAGCTCGCCGCCGCGCTCGACTACGCGCATGCGCGCGGCGTGCTGCACCACGACATCAAGCCCGAGAACATCATGCTGCTCGACGGCTGGAGCTACGCCAAGATCAGCGATTTCGGCATCGCCGAACGCCGCGCCTCGCCCCGCGACACACCGCGGCGAGCGAAGGAAGTCGGCGGCACGCCGGCCTACATGGCGCCGGAGCGCCTGCGCGGTGAACGCAGCGATGCGCGCAGCGACCTGTTCTCGCTGGGCGTGGTGCTGTACTGGCTGCTCACCGGCAGGCTGCCGTGGCCCGAGCCGGGCAACGTGCAGCAGCTGATGCGCAAGCGCCTGCGCTCGCCGCAGCCGCCGATCCGTCCGCGCGACCCGTCCACGCCGTCGATGCTGATCAGCATCGCGCGCACGCTGCTGGCGAGCGCGGCCGAGTCGCGCTACCAGCGCGGCGCGGAAGTCATCGACGACCTGCGCCTGGCGGCGCGCGAATACGAACGCGAACGCGAGAAGCCGCTGGCCAAGCGCATCATTTCGCTGCGGCTGCGCTGGGCCAGCAGCCTCGGCGCGATCCTGAGCCTGGTGCTGGTGCTGGGACTGGCCGCGATCTATGCCAAGCAGCATGCCGCGGTGACCGGCCTGGCGCTGGATTTCGGCAGTTCGATGGGGCGCATGATCGCCGGCGAATCGGCCGAGAACCTGCTGCTCGGCGACCACGCCGCCACCCGCGCGCTGGTTACCGATGTCTCGCGCAACCGGCAGATCCACTACCTGGCGATCGCCGACCGCAGCGGCGAAGTCATCGCCAGCACGCAGCAGGCCGAGGTCGGCCGCAAGCTGCCCGCTGCGGAGCGGCAAGGCGACATGCTGCTGTTCGAGGTGCCGATCCAGTACCAGACCAAGACCATCGGCAGCCTGCGCCTGGGCATCAGCAATGCGGGACTGCGCGCGGCACAGAAGACCACGCTGTGGGTGATCGCGCTGGTGCTGGCGCTGACCCTGGCTGCCGTGGTCGGCGCGGCATACTGGTTGTTCCGCCGCCCGCTGATGATGCTGGGCCTGCTCGGCGACGCCCTGCTGCGCGTGGCCCGCGGCGACTT
>CALCWL010000002.1 GCA_937906285.1 uncultured Rhodanobacter sp.
TTGCCGTAGCCGAAGTTGACCGCCGAGTACCACATCTGCAGGTCGAGGAACGGCACGCCGGCCGTGTCGTACATGTAGCTGCCTTCGCAGGTGCGGAAGATCTTCGGCGGGTCGACGTAGTGCACGGTGTCGCCGAAGGAGCTGTACTTCGCCTCGTCGGCGAGCAGCTGGGCGTCGTCGATCACGACGGCAGCGCTCTTGTCGAAAACATTCATCGGAAATCCGGAGTCGGGAAAAGAGTGGATCGCGCGGGCCGGCCGGTCAGGCCGTGGTCGCCGGCGCAGGGGTGGCGGGCTGGCCGGACAGGCTGCCGTCCAGCAGTTGCGGCAGCAGATCGAGCGCGTCCTCGAAGCCGGTGATCGGCACGTAGGGGATGCCGGCGGCGCGGCAGTGCTCGATCAGGCGGTGCTTGGCGAACACGAAGTCGACACGGTCGGCGGCGCAGAAATCCGAGGCGCCGTCGCCGATCAGCAGCGTCTTCGCGCCGCCCGCGCGGGCCTGCGCCACGCAGGCGCACTTGCAGGTGCCGCTGCGGCAGTCGTCGGCCTGGAACGGCGAAGTGAGCTGCCATTGTTGCGGCGGCGTGGCCGGCGCCAGGTGGTTCGCCGCCAGCGGCAGGTCGTCCAGGCCGTAGCGCTCGAGAATCTGCCGGATCGCGACGTCGAGGCCGTCGCTGACCACGCGGATCGACGCGCCCAGTTCGCGCGCCTTCGCCACGAAGCCCGGGAACGCGTGGTCGATCCACATCCCGGCCAGGTGCGCATCGAGCTCGGCGCGGCTCATCTGCAGCAGCTCGACCTGGCCGGCCATGCATTCGCGCGAACCGATCCGGCCGGCGCGCCAATCCTGCTCCAGCACTTCCCAGCCGGGGCGGCCGAAGCGGTCGAGCAGCGAGTCGATCACGTCCTCGACGGAAATGGTGCCGTCGAAATCGCACAGGATGGTCCAGCCGGAAACGGGCATCACGAACTCATGTCGGCAACGATGGGGCGGCAGCTTAGGCAGCCTGCCTTTCCATCGCCTTTCCGCTGCCGGGCGCGGCCGGCGCCGCAGAAACCGGCGCCTCCGTAAGCAAACGGAAAGCTGGCCCGCGTAGCGTCGCGAGGCACGGACCAGCCGGCTTGCCTGGTCGGGGAGAACGCCATGCGTGCGCCATCGTTCCTGCTGCTGTGCCTTGCCTTGCTCGCCCCGACCGGCGCGATGGCCGCGAGTGGCCCGCTGGGCATCGACCATCGCCTCCACTACGACAACCGCGGCATCTGGAACCGCACGGACCAGAACGCGCTGGTCTACGGCACGGTCATCACGGTGGTCG
The DNA here is from genome assembly GCA_937906285.1 of uncultured Rhodanobacter sp. GTDB lineage: Bacteria > Pseudomonadota > Gammaproteobacteria > Xanthomonadales > Rhodanobacteraceae > Rhodanobacter. The sequence continues at coordinate 1,316 of CALCWL010000002.1, forward strand.
GCGGCGCGCTGGCCTTCGGCGACCACGACAAGCTGGGCGACACCTTCTGGCGTTCGGTGGACGCGCTCGCGGTGACCGCGGTGGCCACCGAGGGCTTGAAGCTCACCTTCCAGCGCGAGCGCCCGTCGCAGACCAGCGACCCGAACCGCTGGTTCGCCGGCCGCCACGCGCAGAGTTTCCCCAGCGGCGAGGTGGCGGCGATCTCGGCGGCGATCACGCCGTTCATGGTGAACTACGGCCCGGACCATCCTGCCGTCTACGCGCTGGCCGTGCTGCCGGTCTACGACGCGGTGGCGCGAATGAAGACGCACGGCCACTGGCAGAGCGACGTGCTGGTCGGCGCGGCGCTCGGCACTGGCGTGGGCCTGTGGGCGGCGCACCGGAATTCGCCGCTGATCATCGGCTGGCTGCCCGGCGGCTTCCAGGTCGGTTTTGTCCATCGCTTCAAGTGATGCGCCCAGGCTTCCCATCGAGGCGCCGACGGCGCGCGTCACGGTGTTGCCCATGATCGGGCGCACATGCGGCAGAGGGATCGGCCTGCTGCTGGCCACCCTGCTCGGCGTGGCCGGTTGCGCCACCTATGCGGATCGCCCGCTGGACGAAGGTCGCGGCGCAGCCAGCGTGATGGAACTCACCGCGCCGGTGGCGTCGATGCCGACGCCGTTGCCGGCAACGCATCGCTTCGATCCGTCGGACGGGCTGGACGTCACCGAAGTGGCGATGCTGGCGGTGGTGAACAATCCGCAGCTGCGGGTCAAGCGCGACGAACTCGGCCTCGCGCGCGCGCAGGCGTTCGCCGCCGGCCTGCTGCCCGATCCGCAGCTGGCGTTGTCGGCCGATTTTCCGCACCCGCGCGCCAGTGGCCTGACCACGGGCTACAGCCTGGGCCTGAACGAGGACATCGGCGCGCTGCTGACGCGCTCCTCGCGCCAGGCCGCGGCACGCGAGCAGGCTCGCCAGGTCAACCTCGACCTGCTCTGGGCCGAATGGCAGACGGTGGCGCAGGCGCGGCTGCTGTTCGACCAGTTGCACGACCTGCGCGCGCAACGCGCACTGCTCGAACGCGAACAACCGGCGCTGGCCGAGGTGGCCGGCGACATCCGCGCCGCGCTGCAGGCCGGCGACCTCAGCTACGACGGCGCCAGCGCCGGGTTGAACGCGCAGGCCGACCTGCGCAAGCGGCTGGCCGACAACGCGGTCGCGCTGCACCAGGCCGATGCCGACCTGCACCTGCTGCTGGGGCTGGCGCCGGGGGCACCGCTGTCGCTGGTCGGCGCGCCGTACCGCGCCACGCCGACGGCCGCCGAACTGAACGCCGCACTCGACGCGCTGCCGCAGCGGCGCCCCGACCTGCTGGCGCTGCAGGCCGGCTACGCGGCGCAGCAGCAGAAACTGCGCGCGGCGATCCTGGCCCAGTTCCCCGCGCTGAACATCGGCTTCAACACCGCGCGCGACACCAGCGACGTGCGCACGCGCGGCTTCAGCATCGGCATCACCCTGCCGCTGTTCGACCGCAACCGCGGCAACATCGCGATCGAGCGCGCCACGCGCGCGCAACTGCACGACGACTACGCCGCGCGCGTGCTGACCACGCGCAGCGACATCCGGCGCATCGACGCCGACCTCGCCACGCTGGACACCGAAGTCGGTCAGCTGCAAACGCACGTGCACGAGCTGGACCGGGCGCGCGACGCCGCCGACCGGGCGTGGCGCGCCGGCGCGCTGGACTGGCCGACCTGGCTCGCGATCCGCAGCAACGCGCTCGCCGCCGGGCTCGACCTGCTCGCGACGCGGCAGGAACGCGCGCGGCAGTCGATCGCGCTGGAAACCCTGCTCGGGCGCAGCGACCTGGTCGCGCCCGATCCTTCCACCGCCAAGGCCGCCACCCGATGACGCGTTCCCTGCTCCTGCCCGCTGCCTTTGCGCTGCTGCTCGCCGCGCTGCTGGCCGCCTGCGGCCATGCCGCGCCGGACGACGACGAGGCCGCTGCGCCGGCCGGCCAGGTCGCGGTGACCACCGCCACGCCGACGCGGCAGACCTTCCACGACACGGTGCAGGCGTGGGGCAGCGTCGCCGGCGATCCGCAGCGCGCGCGCACGATCAGCCTCGGCCACGGCGGCCAGGTCAGCGCGCTGCAGGTGGCGGCGGGGCAAACCGTGAAGCGCGGCCAAGCGCTGCTGACGATCACCCCCGACCCCGCCGCGCACAGCGCCTGGCTGCAGGCACAGACCGCGCTGACGGTGGCGCGCGGCGAGCTGCAGCGCACCGAACAACTGGCCGCGCAGCGGCTGGCCACGCAGTCGCAACTGGCCGCCGCGCGCAGGGCGCTGGCCGATGCGCAGGCGACCTTCGACGCGCAAAAGGCGCTCGGTGGCGGCGCGGCGAGCGAGACCGTCGCCGCGCCGGCCGACGGCGTGGTCACCGCGCTGCAGGTCGGCCTGGGCGAGCGCGTGGCGGCCAACGCGCCGCTGCTCAGTTTCGCGCCGAGCCGGGCGCTGCTCGGCGTGTTCGGCGTGCAACCGCAGGACGGCGCGCGGCTGCACCCCGGCGTGGCGGTGCAGGTGCGGCCGGTGTACGGCGCGGCGGATGCCTTCGTCGGCAAGCTGCGCATGGTCGGCCAGTCGGTCGACGCGCAGACCCACCTGCTCGGCGCGCAAGTGGAGCTGCCGGCCGACGCCAGCGCCAGCCTCGTCGTCGGCGCGCCGCTGGAGGCGCAGATCCGCACCGACGATTTCCAGGCCTGGGCGGTGCCGCGCAACGCCGTGCTGCACGACGCGCAGGGCGATTACCTGTTCCAGGTCGAACGCGGCCACGCCAGGCGCGTCGCGGTGAAGTTGCGCAGCCCCGACGGCGACACCGTCGGCGTCGAGGGACCGCTGGACGCGCGCGCGCCGGTGGTGGTGCTGGGCGTCTACGAGCTGCAGGACGGCGACGCGGTGCGGGAGTCGGCACGGTGAGCATGAGCGCATGGATGCAGCGGCATCGTCGTTCGCTGCTGTTCCTGGCGCTGATGCTGGCGCTCGGCGGCGTCGCCAGCGCGGTCCTGATGCCGGTGGCGCTGTTCCCCAACGTGGCGTTTCCGCGCGTGCAGCTGACCCTGGACGCGGGCGATCGCCCGGCCGACCAGATGGCGATCGAGGTCACCACGCCGGTGGAGGAAGCGGTGCGCCGCGTGCGCGGCGTGCGCGACGTGCGTTCCACCACCAGCCGTGGCAGCGCGGATATCGCGATCAGCTTCGACTGGGGCGCCGACATGGCCGCCGCCTTGCAGGAGGTCAACGGCGCGGCAAGCCAGGTGCTGCCGCAGCTGCCGGCCGGCACGCAGGTCTCTTCCCGCCGGATGGATCCGACCACGTTCCCGGTGCTGGCCTACAGCCTGCGCTCGCACACGCTGTCGCCCTCGGCCTTGCACGACCTGGCGGAATACCAGTTGCGCCCGCTGCTCAGCGGCATCGACGGCGTCGCCCACGTCGACGTGCAGGGCGGCGAGGTGGCCGAGTTCCACGTCGACGTCGATCCGGGCAAGTTGCGCGCGCTGGACCTGAGCCTGGCCGAGGTCACCGCGGCGGTGACGAATGCCGCCACCATCCAGGCGATGGGGCGCGTCGCCGACCACTACAAGCTCTACCTGCTGCTGGCCGACAACCAGCCGCGCAGCGTGGCGGCGCTGGCCGGCATCGTGCTGCGCGCGGGGCCGCGCGGCGTGGTGCGGCTGGGCGACGTGGCACGCGTCGGCATCGGCCACGTGCCGCAGTGGATCAAGGTCAACGCCGATGGCCAGGACGCGGTGCTGCTGCAGGTCTTCCAGCAGCCGGCCGGCAACAGCGTGCAGATCGCCGCGGCGGTGAAGCAGCGCCTGGCCGATTTCGCGCCGCAGATGCCCGAGGGCGTGAAGGTGGCCAACTGGTACGACCAGACCCAGCTGGTCACCGGCGCGGCCGGCAGCGTGCGCGACGCGATCCTGATCGGCATCGTGCTGGCCGGGCTGGTGCTGTTCGGCTTCCTGCGCAACACGCGGGTGATCCTGATCGCGCTGATCGTGGTGCCCGCGGTGCTGGCGATCACCGTGCTGCTGCTGCGCGTGCTCGGCATGAGCTTCAACATGATGACGCTCGGCGGCATGGCCGCGGCGGTCGGGCTGATCATCGACGACGTGGTGGTGATGCTCGAACACATCATGCGGCGGCTGCATCAGGGCGACGGCGAGCTGCACCGGCGCATCGCCGGCGCGGCGGCGGAGTTCACCCGTCCGCTCGCCGGCTCCAGCGCCGCGACGGTGGTGATCTTCCTGCCGCTGGCGTTCCTCTCCGGCGTCACCGGTGCGTTCTTCAAGGCGCTGTCGCTGACCATGGCCAGCGCGCTGGTGATCTCCTGGCTGTTGACCTGGGTCGCGGTGCCGCTGCTGGCCGAACGCCTGCTCGACCGCCGCCACCTCGTCGAACCTGCGCCGTCGCGTTTCACCACGCGGCTGATGGACGGCTATCACCGCGTGCTGGCGCGCTGGCTCGCGCGCCCGGTACTGGTGCTGTGGCTGGTCGTGCCGCTGCTGCTGGCCGGCGGCTTCGCCTATGCCCGCGTCGGCACCGGCTTCATGCCGCGGATGGACGAGGGCGGCTTCATCCTCGATTACCTGTCCCGGTCCGGTACTTCGCTTGCGGAAACCAACCGCCTGCTCAACCAGGTCGAGGCGATCATCCGCGCCAACCCCTACGTGGACACCTATTCGCGGCGCACCGGCCTGCAGCTGGGCGGCGGCCTCACCGAGGCCAACCAGGGCGACTTCTTCGTGCGCCTGAAGAATGGTTCGCGACCCTCGACCGAAGAGGTGATGGCCCAGGTACGCACGGCGGTCGAGGCGCAGGTGCCGGGGCTGGACATCGACCTGGCGCAATTGATGGAGGATCTGATCGGTGACTTGGTGGCGGTGCCGCAGCCGATCGAGGTGCAGCTCTACGGCGACGACGAGAAACAGCTGGACGCCACTGCCGTGAAGGTCGCCGCGGCGATCGGCAGGATCCCCGGCGTGGTCGGCGTGCTCGACGGCATCAACCCCGCCGGCGATGCACTGACGGTGCAGGTCGATCCGGCCAGGGCCGCACTGCAGGGACTGGACCCGGTCGCGGTCACCGACCAGGTGGCGGCGGCCATCGAGGGCACGGTCGCCGCGCGGTTTCCGCTGGACGGCAGGCTGGTCGGCGTGCGCGTGCGCCTGCCCGAAGACGCGCACCAGCGGCTCGACCAGGTGGCGGCGTTGCCGATCCGCGCCGCGGACGGCCATCGGTTTCCGCTGTCGCAGGTGGCCACGCTGCGCCAGGTGCAAGGCCAGCCCGAGATCACCCGCAACAACCTCAAGCGCATGGTGGCGGTGACCGCGCGCATCAGCGGACGCAGCCTCGGCGCTGCCATCGCCGACGTGAAGCAGGTGCTGGCCCGCCCGGGGCTGTTGCCCAAGGGCATGTTCCACCAGCTCGGCGGCGTCTATCAGCAGCAGCAGGCGGCATTCCGCGGGCTCACCGTCGTGCTGCTGGCGGCGATCGCGCTGGTGTTCACCCTGCTGCTGTTCCTGTACGAGAGTTTCCGCGTGGCGCTGGCGATCCTGGCAATGCCGCTGCTGGCGCTGCCCGGCGTGTTCATCGGGCTGTGGCTGACCGGCATCGAGCTGAACATCTCCTCGATGATGGGCATGACCATGATCGTGGGCATCGTCACCGAGGTGGCGATCTTCTATTTCTCCGAGTTCGAGGACGCGCAGCGCCGCGTCGCGCTGCACGATGCCCTGCACGACGCCGGCACGCACCGCACGCGGCCGATCCTGATGTCGACCCTCGCCGCGATCCTGACCCTGTTGCCGCTGGCGCTGGCGCTCGGCCAGGGCTCGCAGATGCAGCAGCCGCTGGCGGTGGCGATCATCGCCGGCATGCTGCTGCAGCTGCCGCTGGTGCTGCTGGTGATGCCGGTGCTGTACGCGCTGCTGCGCCGTCGCGACACGCCAGGTGCTGCATCCGCCGAATGATGTTCTCCGCCCCCACGCCAAGGTGACCGCCATGCCGACGCCACGACTGCTCCGCTCCCTTGTGCCGGCCGCGCTGGCGCTGCTGCTCGCGCCGATGGCGAGCCAGGCCGCCGCGCCGGCACCGGTCATGCGCGTGCTGTCGAGCCTGCCGCTGGGCGGCGCGGGCGGCTGGGATTACCTCAGCTTCGACGCGGCGCGGCGGCACCTGTTCG
>CALCWL010000003.1 GCA_937906285.1 uncultured Rhodanobacter sp.
AGGCCAAGCTGGTTCGCATGTGTTACCTCGAAAGCAAAAGCCACAGCGAGATCGCCCGCGAGCTGGACATGCCGTTGGGTTCGGTCAAATCCTCGCTGCGGCGCTCGTTCGCCAAATTGCAGGGCAGCATGAGGGGGGCGCGATGAAACCGAACCGCCACCTCGATGACGCCACCTTGGTCGGCTACTCCGCCGGCGCGCTGCCCGCCGCGCTGGCGGTGGTTGCCGCGGCCCATCTGGAACGCTGCGCCGAGTGCCGCGCGCATCTGCGGGACGCCGACCGGATCGGCGGCGCGCTGCTGCAACAGCAGCGCGCGGACGCCCCGGCGGAGGATGCGCGGCTCGCGATCCTGGCCCGGCTCGATGCCGAGCCGGAGGGCGGGCCGGCAGTGTTGCCGATCGAGGCCGTCGATGCACACGATCCCGACCGCCTGCCGCGCGCCCTGCAGCCATGGTTCGGCCAGTCCCTGCGCGCGCTGCGCTGGAAGCGCGTGGCGCCGGGCGTGCAGCGCATTCGCGCCAGCGGCATCGGCGGCGGCGACCTGATGCTGCTGCGCATCGCGCCGGGCAACAAGCTGCCGCTGCACAGCCATGGCGGCAGCGAGTTGACGATGATCCTGGACGGTGCCTACGACGACCTGCTCGGCCACTTCGGCCCGGGCGACGTGGCCGACCTCGATGGCGAGACCCTGCACCAGCCGGTGACTTCGCCCGGCGTGCCATGCATCTGTGTGGCGGCCACCGACGCGCCGCTGAAGTTCTCCGGCTGGCTCGCGCGCACGCTGCAGCCGCTGTTCGGCTTCTAGAACCGTGCCCGCGCGCGACGCGATGGACACGGCGCTGGTGCTGTTCCGGCGCGACCTGCGCCTGACCGACAACCCGGCGTGGAGCGCGGCCTGCGTGGAGCACGCACGGGTGCTGCCGGTATTCATCCACGCCGATGACGAGACCCGGTCCGTCGGCGCCGCCAGCCGCTGGTGGCTGCACCATTCGCTGGTCGCGCTCGACCAGGGTTTGCGCGAAGCCGGTGCTGCCCTGCATCTGCGCCGCGGTGAGCCCCTGGGCATCCTGCGCGAGCTGATTCGCCGCAGCGGCGCGCGCGCGGTGTACTGGAACCGTCTGTACGAGCCGGCCGCGATCGAGCGCGACACGCACATCAAGAGCGCCTTGCAGCAAGACGGCATCGCAGTACACAGCTACAGCGCCGCCCTGTGGTGCGAGCCGTGGCGGATCGCCACCGCGCAAGGCTTGCCGTACAAGGTGTTCACGCCGTACTGGCGCAACCTGCGCGCGGAACTGCAGCCGGTCGAACCCTTGCCGGCGCCGCGCGTACCGGGTTGGCACGCACTGCCCGACGGCATTGCGCTCGACGCGCTGGACTTGCTGCCGCGCGTCGACTGGGCCGGGGGCCTGCGCGCGCACTGGCGGCCGGGCGAGGCCGGCGCCCGCGACCTGCTGGAAATCTTCGCCGACGACGCCGTCAATGACTACGCCCACGCGCGCGACCTGCCCGCGCGGCACGGCACCTCGCGCCTGTCGCCCCATCTGCATTTCGGCGAGATCTCGCCGCGACAGATCCACTTCGAGCTGGATCGTCGTGCCCGCGCCACCGATGCCCCGCGCCGTCCCGACCTCGAACCGTTCCTGCGCGAACTGGGTTGGCGCGAGTTCGCCCATCACCTGCTCTTCCACTTTCCGCACACGCCCACGGAAAACTTCAATCCGCGCTTCGACGATTTCCCCTGGGCCGCCACCGACGACGCGGCGATCGAACGCTGGCAGCGCGGCCGCACCGGCATTCCGCTGGTCGACGCCGGCATGCGCGAGCTGTGGCAGACCGGCTGGATGCACAACCGCGTGCGCATGGTCGTGGCCAGCTTCCTGACCAAGAACCTGCGCCAGCACTGGC
>CALCWL010000004.1 GCA_937906285.1 uncultured Rhodanobacter sp.
CCACGCGCGAGGCCGGCGGCAAGGTGATGAACGCGATCGCGCCGCATCTGCCGGCGCTGTTCGGCGGTTCAGCCGACCTCGACTCCTCCACCTTCACCAACTTGAAGGGTTTCGGCGACTTCAATCCCGCGGCGACCGCTGGCCTGGACACGCAGGGCTCGGACAGCGCCGGCTGGAGCGACGCCGGCCGCAACCTGCACTTCGGCGTGCGCGAGCATGCGATGGGCGCGATCGTCAACGGCCTGGCCGTGCACGGCGGCTTCATCCCGTACGGCTCGACCTTCCTGATCTTCTCCGACTACATGCGCCCGGCGATCCGGCTGGCCGCGCTGATGGGCGTGCACGCGATCCACGTGTTCACCCACGACAGCATCGCACTGGGTGAGGACGGCCCCACCCACCAGCCGGTCGAGCAACTGGCCAGCCTGCGTGCGATGCCCAACCTCACCCTGATCCGCCCCGCCGACGCCAACGAAACCGCGGTGGCGTGGAAGGTGGCGGTGGCGATGAAGGGTCAGCCGGTGCTGTTCGCGCTGTCGCGACAGAAGCTGCCCACGCTCGACCGCAGCCGCTATGCCAGCGCCGACGGCCTGCGCCAGGGCGCCTACGTGCTGCGCGATGCGAAGGACGGCGCCAAGCCGGCGCTGATCCTGATCGCCACGGGTTCGGAAGTGAGCCTGATCGTGCAGGCCGCCGAGCAGCTCGAAAGCCGCGGCATCGCCGTACGCTGCGTGTCGATGCCGAGCTGGGAGCTGTTCGAGGCGCAGTCGCAGGCCTACCGTGACGAGGTGCTGCCGCCCGACGTCACCGCGCGGCTGGCGGTGGAACTGGGCGTGGCCCAGGGCTGGCAGCGCTACACCGGCGAGCACGGCGACATGCTCGGCATCGACCGCTACGGCGCCTCCGCCCCGGCCGAGGTGCTGCTGCGCGAATACGGCTTCACCGTGGACAACGTGGTGCAGCGGGCGAAGGCCTTGCTGCAACGCTGAGCGCCGTCGGCGCGGCTGACCTCAGGCCGGGCACAATCCGGCCGCCTCGCGCGCCAGCAACTCGATCCCGGCCCAGTCGCCCGCCGACAGCTTGTCGGCGGGGGTGAGCCAGGAGCCGCCCACGCACAGCACGTTGGGCAGGGCGAGGAAATCCACGGCGTTGGCGAGGCTGATGCCGCCGGTGGGACAGAAGCGCAGCTGCGGCAGCGGGCTGGTCCAGGCGCCGAGCAGCCTGTGGCCGCCGGCGGGTACGGCGGGAAAGAACTTCAGGTGACGGTAGCCGCGTTCGAGCAGGCTCATCGCCTCGCTGGCGG
>CALCWL010000005.1 GCA_937906285.1 uncultured Rhodanobacter sp.
GGCTGGCGCCGTAACGGATGAAGTCGATGATGGTGGCGAGTTCGGCGGTCACGGGCGGCCCACGGCACGGCAAAAGGCCGCTGATTATAAGCGCGGGCCCCGTATACTGGCCGGATGACTTTCAACGTAATCCTCCAATACCTCCTTCCGCACCGCTTCCTGTCGCGGCTGGTCTACTGGGCCACGCGCTGGACCTTCGCGCCATGGAAGAACTGGCTGATTGCCACCATCGTGCGCAATTACCACGTGGACATGGCCGAGGCCGTGCAGTCCGATCCGCTGGCCTACCAGCATTTCAATGCGTTCTTCACGCGCAAGCTGAAACCCGGCGCGCGCCAGGCAGATGCCGATCCGGCCACCCTGCTCTCGCCTGCCGACGGGCGCATCAGCCAGGCCGGAGTCATCGTCGAGGGGCGGATTTTCCAGGCCAAGGGGCAGGATTACACCGCCGCCGAGCTGCTCGGCGGCGACGAAGCCGCCGCCGCGCCGTATCGCAACGGCAGCTTCGTGACGGTCTACCTGTCGCCGCGCGACTACCATCGGGTGCACATGCCGATGAAGGGGACCTTGCGCGAAACCGTGCATGTGCCGGGGCGCATTTTCAGCGTGGCGCCATTCGCGGTGGAGGCGATTCCGCGACTGTTTGCGCGCAACGAGCGGCTGGTCTGCCATTTCGACGGCGAACATGGTCCATTCGTGGTGGTGATGGTTGGCGCGATCCTGGTCTCGTCGGTGGCCACGGTGTGGGACGGCCTGGTCATCCCGCCGTACGCCTCCTTGATCCGCCGCAAATCGTTTGCCGGGCAGAACATCACGCTGGAACGCTTCGCCGAGATGGCTCGCTTCAACATGGGCTCGACCGTGATCGTGCTGCTGCCGCCCGGCGACGCGACGGTCGATCCGCTGCCATCGCAACAACACGTTCGCGTGGGTCAGCGGATCGGACAGCTCAGGCCGACAGGCGGTCACGCCCCCGCAAACTGACGCCACGCGTCATTTTGTGACGCTATGCGCGCAAATTCCGGGAGCGGCCGGTTAACCTCCTCGCAACGGACCAGCCGACACGCCGGTCCGAACCTGTGCCGAGGGGAATCATGCAGATACTCACTCCATTCTTCGCGGTGGTGCGTTCGCGTCAGCTTGGCCGCCAGTTCCGCGATGTCGAACGCTGCATCCGGGCCCTGCCCAAGCGCAGCCGCGATCGGCTGAGCATGCTTGCCCTGCGCGAAATCGGCCAGGCCTCGCGCTGCGATTTCCCGCACCTGTACGGGACCACGCCGGAATCGCGTTACCTGCCGTGGGGACAAGGCACCGACCTGGGCTACGAGCGTGCGCGTTCGAACAACGCCGAGGTCGCGCTGCGCGGCATGGCGCTGTGGCTGGCGGTGGCCTATCACGAGACCAAGGCCGCCACTCAGCCCACCTTGCAGGCCCAGCATCGGCAGTTGCTGCAGTTGCTGCGCGAGCTGAAGGAAATCCACGGCAGCACGCGCGACGACACCGTGGAAAGCTGGATGCAGGAAAGCGCCGTCGCCTGATCGCGCGACGCTCGGCCACCGCTTCAACGGCAAACCGGCACCGTCAGATGCTGGCCCACCCGGATGCGGTGGTGCTTGAGATCGTTCATCTCGGAAATCTCCTGCACGCTGGAGCAATGCAGCTTGCGCACGATGCTGATCAGGGTGTCGCCGCGGCGTACGCGATACGTCGTCGTTCTCTGCGCAGCCGCTTTCGCCGGCGCCGGGTCGGGCACCACCGGCACCGTCGCCCGGTGCAGGTCCGCCGCGAGGATTGGCCACGGACCATCGACGCAACGGGCGGCATAGGCACGCTCCAGTGGCTTGGGCACCTGCAACGTGCTGCCGACCGGCTGGGTGGCGTCGGGGTCGAGTCGCGGATTGAGATTGCGCAGGGTGCGGAACCAGCCCTCCTCCATGCCGTCGGCCGAGCCCAGGCAGACGGTGAGTTCATCCAGCGACGCGGCGCGCTTGAGCGTGATGCTGCCGGGGGCGCCGTCGATCTTCGGGAAACGCAGGTTGTAGCTGTCCGGGTGCAGGAACAGCCATGCCGCCGCCAGCACCGCAGGTACGTAGTCGCGCGTCTCGGGCGACATCTGGTCGTAGATGCGCGGATCGTAGAAGCTCACCGACGGGTCGTCGCCCACCGCGCGGCGCATGCGGCCCTCGCCGCCGTTGTAGGCCCCGATGACCAGCTCCAGGTTGTTGTTGAAGATGCGCAGCTGCTCGTTGAGGTATTCGGCATTGGCCCGCGCCGACGCGGCCGGGTCGAAACGCATGTCGAAACCGTTGTCCACGCCCAGGCCGAAACGCATGCCGGTGGCATACATGAACTGCAGCGGGCCGGAAGCGCCGGAGCGCGACACCGCGTGTACCTTGCCGCCGGATTCCTGGGCCACCATGCCGAACAGCAACGCCTCGGGCAGGTCGGCCTTCTGGTAGGCCGGCCACATTTCGTGGCGCAGGTACTGGTAATTGACCCAGGCGTCCATCAGGTACGGCCGACGCTGGGTCAGCCACATCTCCAGCGCCGCCTTCACCGGCCCGTTCATCGCGATCAGCTGCGACAGCTTCTGCCCGTGCAGCAGGGTCACGCTGCGCTGTGCCTGCGGCAGGCTGGCCGCGCCGGCATGGCCGGTGACCAGCGCCGCCTGCGAGGAATCGACATCGCCGGACAGATCCGGGACGTCGTCGAAATCGCCGTCCTTCAGGCGCAGCAGGCGATCGAACACGGAAAAGAAGCGCTGCGGATCGCAGCCAGACGTCGTGGCGCATTTCGCCGAGGCCTGCTTCAGCAAGTCGAGCGATTGGCGCAGGCTCAGCTCCGATGCCTCCGCATCGCCCTCGCGTGCCTGCCGCAAGGCCGTCTCGTAGCCCTTGCTGGCCTGCTTCAACTGGCCGTACAGCACATCGGCCGGCGCCGACACCCTGTCGCCGCCACCGCTGGCGCAGGCGCCCAGCAAGGCGCAAACGAGCACGAGCGGCGCGAGGCGCCGCGGGCGAAACACGGGAGGCAACGACATGAAGAACTTCACCTGCAAAAAGCATTCACCATAGCCGGCCGCGCAGCCGGACTCAACGCTCGATGGCACAACCGCGAGCCGCGCACCGGGTTGGCTACAATCGCGTCACCGCCAGCGGAAGGACCGCCATGACAGACATCCTGATCGGCCGCAACGACAGCATCAGCGTCAACCTGGACCCTCATTACGGCAACCGCCACGGCATGATCGCCGGCGCCACCGGCACCGGCAAATCCGTGTCGCTGATGGTGCTGGCCGAAGGCTTCTCGCGGCTGGGCGTGCCGTGCTTCCTGGCCGACGCCAAGGGCGATCTGGCCGGGCTGGCGATGGCTGCCGGCGAGCCGGGCGACAAACTCAAGGCGCGCCTGGAGAAGCTCAAGCTCACCGATTGGAGAGCGCAGGCCAATCCGGTGGTGTTCTGGGACATCTACGGCAAGCTCGGCCATCCGGTGCGCGCCACCGTCAGCGAAATGGGTCCGACCCTGCTCGGCCGCGTGCTGGAATTGAACGACACCCAGGAAGGTGTGCTCGAGGTGGTGTTCAAGGCCGCCGACGACCAGGGCTGGCTGCTGCTGGACCTGGCCGACCTGCGCGCCCTGCTCACCTACGCCGCCGAGAACGCCAAGGCGCTGTCCACCCAGTACGGCCTGATCAGCACGACCAGCATCGCGGCGATCCAGCGCGCGTTGCTGAAACTGGAAAGCGACGGCGCCGACCAGTTCTTCGGCGAGCCGGCACTGGAACTGGCCGACCTGATGCGTCAGGACATGAGCGGGCGCGGCATCATCAACGTGCTGGCCGCCGACCAGCTGATCCTGAAGCCGCGGCTGTACTCCACCTTCCTGCTGTGGCTGCTGTCCGAGCTGTTCGAGCAACTGCCCGAAGTGGGCGACCTCGACCAGCCGAAGATGGTGTTCTTCTTCGACGAGGCGCACCTGTTGTTCGATGACGCCTCGCCGGCGCTGCTGCAACGCGTGGAACAGGTGGTGCGGCTGATCCGCTCCAAGGGCGTCGGCGTGTACTTCTGCTCGCAGAACCCCGACGACGTGCCCGGCGTGATCCTGGGCCAGCTCGGCAACCGCATCCAGCACGCATTGCGCGCGTTCACCCCGCGCGACCAGAAGGCGGTCAAGGCCGCGGCCGAAACCTTCGTCGCCAACCCGAAACTCGACGTCACCGAGGCGATCACCAAGCTGGCCGTGGGCGAGGCGCTGGCCTCGACGCTGGGCCACGGCGGCGTGCCGTCGCCGGTGGAACAGGTGCTGGTGACCACGCCGTGCTGCCGCATCGGCGCGATCACCGAGGCCGAGCGCGTCACCATCCGCCAGCGCTCGCCGGTGGGCGCGAAATACGACACCACGGTCAATCGCGAATCGGCCGCCGAGATGCTGGCCAAGCGCGCCGAGGACAAGGCAGCCAATGCCGCCACCGTGGCGGCCGACGCACCGGCCAATGGCTCGGCGAAGGAAGCGGACGGCGGCTGGGGCGGCGCCGTGCATGACGCCCTGTTCGGCACCAAGCGCCGCCAGGGCATGATCGAGACGATGGGCAAGCAGATGGTGCGCACCGCGGGCAGCCAGCTCGGCCGACAGATCCTGCGCGGCGTGCTGGGCGGCATCTTCGGCGGCAAGCGCTGAGTGAG
>CALCWL010000006.1 GCA_937906285.1 uncultured Rhodanobacter sp.
TGCTGGCGACCGGTGCGTTCGGCGTGCTGCCGTTCTGCGCGCTGGGCATGTTCGTGGGCACCTTGCTCAAGGGACAGGGCGCGCCGGGGCTGCTCAACCTGGTCTACCTGCCGATGGCGTTCCTGTCCGGGCTGTGGCTGCCGCTGTCGATGCTGCCGCATGCGCTGCAGCGGATCGCACCGATCTGGCCCAGCTACCATCTGAACCAGCTGACCCAGGCGGCGGTGGGCCTGAACCATGCGCCACTGCTCGGCAACGTGCTGGCGCTGGCCGGCTTTGCCGCGGCATTCCTGTGGCTGGCGGCGCGCCGGCTGCGCCGGTACGGTTGAAGTAGGATGCCCGTCATGCCCCGTTCGCCCGAGCCAGGCGCCATGCACCGGCGCATCGTCCAGTTCCTGACACCCGCCCCGGACTCCGTGGCGGCGCGCGGCATGCATCGCGGCAAATCGCCGTGGGTGGATGCAGTGCATCTGCTGTGGTCGGCGTGGGTGTTCGTGGTGCCGGTGTGGGATGCCGAGGGCTGGAGCGCGCGCTGGATCGCCACCACGCTGGTGACGTATCCCTTGTTCCTGACCCTGTACTACCGCTGCATGGTGGCGCCGCGGGCACATGTTCGCGCCTACGCGCTGGCGTTGATCCTGCTGAGCATGTCGTTGCTGTCCTGGTATCCCAGCGGCCTGACCTATTTCATCTACGGTTGCGTGATGCTCAGCGGCAACTCGATCCGTTTCCGCACGTATCTCGGCTGGCTGGCCTGCCTCAACCTGGTGCTGCTGGCGGAAACCTCGCTGCTCGGCTATCCGTGGCAGGCGGTGTTCTCGATCCCGCTGACCTCCTTCATCATCGGCATCATCATCAATGCCGAGCGCGCCAGCGAGGAGAAGGATGCGCAATTGCGGCTCTCGCACGAGGAAGTGCGCCGCCTGGCGGCCACCGCCGAACGCGAGCGCATCGGCCGCGACCTGCACGATCTGCTTGGCCATACCCTCTCGCTGATCACGCTGAAGCTGGAGTTGTCGCGCAAGCTGCTCGACCGGGATCACGCGGCGGCCAGGCGCGAGATGGAGGAAGCGGAGAAAGTCGCGCGCCACGCGCTCGCCGAAGTGCGCAGCGCAGTCAGCGGCATCCATGCCACCGACCTGGCCGCCGAGCTCGCTTCGGCGCGGCTGTTGCTGGAGTCCTCCGGCGTATGCATGGAATACGCGGCGCCCCCGACCGACCTGCCCGAAGATGCCGAGCGCAGCCTCTCGCTGATCCTGCGCGAGGCCGCGACCAACGTCGCCCGCCATGCCGCCGCAAGCTGCGTGCGGGTCGACTTCACGCGCGAACCCGCCAGCGTGCGCATGCGCATCCATGACAACGGCCGCGGCGGCATCGGCGGCGACGGCAACGGTTTGCGCGGCATGCGC
>CALCWL010000007.1 GCA_937906285.1 uncultured Rhodanobacter sp.
GGCCTTGGTGCCGGCGCGCTCGATCGCCTGCTCGATGGAATCGGTGGTCAGCACGCCGAACGCCACCGGCACGCCGGAGCCGAGCGCGGCCGAGGCCAGGCCCTTGGCGCATTCGCCGGCGACGAAATCGAAATGGGGGGTGGCGCCGCGGATCACCGCGCCGAGCGCGATCACGGCCGCGTACTCACCCGAATGCGCCAGCTTGTGCGCGACCAGCGCGATTTCCCAGGCGCCGGGCACGCGCACCAGCTCGATCGCGTCATCCGCCACGCCATGGCGCAGCAGCGCGTCGCGGGCGCCGGCAACCAGCGGCTCGACCACGAAACCGTTGAAGCGTCCGGCGACGATGGCAAAGCGGCCCTTGGGCGTGGCGAAATCGCCTTCGATGGTCTTCATGGTCTGTTCCTGGGAGCAAGCCCGTGCGGGCCGGCCATTTTACGGCTTTTCGGGCGGACCGGCCGGGTTGGCGCAATCGAGGTGGGGATAGCCGCCGATTTCCAGCCGCGCGCGACCGTCCTCGACGCGCAGGTGCGCAGGAGCGCCGAACGGCAACGTGAGCTGTTCGGCGCCATGGCCGTGCGGCAGGCCGTCGACCAGCGGCACGCCGGCCACGGCGCGGATCTGGGCGAACGCGTCGCGCAATGCGTAGCCGTTGTCGCGATGGCCGGGCGCGCACTGGCTGAAGCTGCCCAGCAGCAGCGCCTGCTGCCGCCCCAGCACGCCGGACAGATGCAGCTGGTACAGCATGCGCTCCACCCGGTACGGCGCCTCGCCGACGTCCTCGACGAACAGGATGCCGTCATCGATCACGGGAAAGTACGGCGTGCCCAGCAGGCTGCACAGCATCGCCAGGTTGCCGCCCCACAGCGGGCCGTGCAGGTCGAGCTCGGCCGTGGCGGAGGTCGTCCATGAAACCTGCGCCGTCGGCGCGGTCAGCGTGGCCCAGAACTGGCGCCAGCTGAAATCGTCCGGCGCCTCGGCGCCGAAGTCGGCCAGCAGCGGACCGCTGAACGTGCACAGGCCGCTCTTCGCATGCAGCGCCAGCTGCAGCGCGGTGAAATCGCTGTGGCCGACCAGCGCGATCGGCGCGCCGTGCAGGCGCTCGCGCAGCGCCGCGTAATCCAGCTGCGTCAGCAATCGCGCCGCACCGTAGCCGCCGCGGGTGGTCAGCGCGATGTCCGGCAGCACGGCCGCCGTCGCCAGGGCGTTGATGTCGGCCGCCCGCTCGGCGTCGCTGCCGGCGAAACGCTGCGCGAAAC
>CALCWL010000008.1 GCA_937906285.1 uncultured Rhodanobacter sp.
CCGGGGTGTCGTTGTGGTGGCTGGACAGCGCGCCCATCGCATCGAACTGCGAGGTCATGCCCCAGTGTTCCTCTTCGCCGCCGCCGGCGAACACCACGTCCTGTGCGCCGTGACGGATCAGGTCGGCAGCGGCGCCGATGCAATGCGCCGAGGTGGCGCAGGCGGCGGAGATGGAATAGCTCAGGCCCAGGATGCCGAAGGTGGTGGCCAGCGTGGCCGACACCGTCGAGCACATCGTGCGCGGCACCATGTACGGGCCGATCTTGCGCACGCCCTTGTTGCGCAGCAGGTCGCCGGTCTCGATCTGCCAGCGCGGCGAACCGCCGCCGGAGCCGGCGATCGCGCCGATGCGCGGGTTGCGCACCTGCTCCGCGTCCAGCCCGGCATCTTCCATTGCCGAGCGCATCGATACGTACGCATACGCCGCCGCGTCGCCCATGAAGCGCTTGAGCTTGCGGTCGATCACGGCTTCCAGGTCGATGTTCGGCACGCCGGCGACATGGCTGCGCAAGCCCAGCTCGGCATACTCGGGCATCGCGCGGATGCCGCTGCGGCCGTCGCGCAGAGCGCCGGTTACGGTGTCCAGATCATTGCCAAGGCAGGACACGATGCCCATGCCCGTCACGACGACGCGACGCATCTCAAAAACCCTCGGTGGACTGGAACAGGCCTACGCGCATGTCGCTGGCCTCGTAGATCAGGCGGTCGTCGACGAAGGTCTTGCCGTCGGCGATCACCAGCCGCAGCTTGCCGCGCATCACGCGACGGATGTCGATCTCGTAGCGCACCAGCTTCGCGGTGGGCATCACCTGGCCGGAGAACTTCACGTTGCCCACGCCCAGCGCGCGGCCGCGCCCGGGTTCGCCCAGCCACGGCAGGAAGAAACCGCTGAGCTGCCACATCGCGTCCAGGCCCAGGCAACCGGGCATCACCGGGTCGCCGATGAAGTGGCAACCGAAAAACCAAAGGTCCGGATGGATGTCCATTTCGGCGCGGATGCAGCCCTTGCCGTGGCTGCCGCCCTCCTCGGAAATGTGCGTGATGCGATCGAACATCAGCATCGGCGGCGAAGGCAGCCGCGCGTTGTCGTCGCCGAACAGTTCGCCGCGCCCGCAGGCGCGCAGCTGCTCGTAG
>CALCWL010000009.1 GCA_937906285.1 uncultured Rhodanobacter sp.
TGATGTTGCCGTGGCGGTCGCCGAAGATCTGGAACTCGATGTGGCGCGGGTGCTCCACGTAGCGTTCCAGCAGCATCGAAGCGTCGCCGAAGGCGGCCTGCGCCACGCGCTGCGCGGTGGCCAGCGCCTCGGGGAACTCGGCGTCCGAGCGCACGATCTGCATGCCCTTGCCGCCGCCACCGGCCGAGGGCTTGATGATCAGCGGATAGCCGATGGCATGCGCCTGTTCGGCGAGGTAGGCGTTGTCCTGCTCGTCGCCGTCGTAGCCGGGCACCAGCGGCACGGCGTGCTTGGCCATCAGCTGCTTGGCGGCGGCCTTGGAGCCCATCGCCTCGATGCTCTCCGGATCGGGGCCGATGAACACGATGCCGGCGTCCTTGCAGGCGCGCGAAAAGGCCGTGTTCTCGGAGAGGAAGCCGTAGCCGGGATGGATCGCCTGCGCGCCGCTCTTTTTCGCAGCGTCGAGGATGGCGTCGATGCGCAGATAGGACTCGGCCGGCAGCGGGCCGCCAATCGGCAAGGCCTCGTCGGCCTGCCGCACGTGCTGTGCGTCGCGGTCGGCTTCCGAGTACACCGCGATGGTGCGGATACCGAGGCGACGGCAGGTGCGGATCACGCGGCAGGCGATTTCACCGCGGTTGGCGATCAGTACACGTTCGAACATGCGATTTCCCTGGCCAGACGGTCGGTGCAAAGCCTTCAAAAGTTAGCAGATGCGCGATGTTTCTCCGCTGCGCGGCGCAGCAAAGGCGTTATTCGCCTTCCCAGTAATCGCGCGCATCCGCGAGGCGTCCGAGGTGGCGGAAGCGGCCCGGCGTGCCGTCGGCGAAGGCGCCGAACTTGGCCGAGTCGGGGTATTCACATACTTCGGCCGGCGACTGCGTGCTGATCGCGAGATAGCGCATCTCCGCCGCGCCGGTGTTGATGATCTGGTGCGCGGTTTCCGGACCGCCGGTGGGGCAGGCGATGATGTCGCCGGCGCGGACCGGGTGGCGCTCGGCGCCATAGCGCAACTCGCCGCTGCCTTCGAGGATGATGAACATCTCCTCTTCGGCGCGGTGACTGTGGAACGGGCAGGCGCGCTTGCCCGGCGCCACCACGGTGAGGTTGCAGCCCAGCTGGCGCGCGCCGATACGGCTGGCGACCTCACCCCAGCGCAGGTCGTAGCGTTCGGCGGTGGCGCCTTGTGGCAGGCCGGCGGGGATCGGCGTGTCGGCGGCGGATTGCACCACCACGTCGGCAAGGTTGAGGATCGGTCTGGTCATGCTCGTGGCTCCGTGGTCAACCGGTGACCCATGACGGCGCGCGCTTGTCGAGGAACGCGCCCAGGCCGTGCTGGCCTTCCGGCGAGACGCGCAGGCGGGCGATCAGCTCGGCGTTTTGGGTGTCGATGCGCTCGGCCGTGGCCGGATCGGCGCCGCCGATGCGCAGCGCCAGCTGCTTGGCTTCGCGCTGGGCCAGCGGACCGGCCTTGGCGAGGAAATGCAGCTGGCGCTCGATCGCCTCATCCAGTTCCGCGCCCGCCACCACGGCGTGCAGCAGGCCGATGCGCTGCGCCTCCGCGGCGTCGAACACCTCGCCGCTGACGAACCACCGGCGCGCCTCGCGCAGGCCGATTGCCGCGACCACGTAGGGCGAGATCACCGCCGGCACCAGGCCCAACTTCACCTCCGACAGGGCGAACTTGGCGCCGTCCACGCCGATCGCGATGTCGCAGCAGGCGACCAGGCCCACGCCGCCGCCGTAGGCCGCGCCGTTGACGCGGGCGAGGGTGGGCTTGGACAGGAACTGCAGCGTGCGCATCAGCCGCGCCAGGCGCAGCGAGTCCTCGCGATTCTCCTGCTCGCTGGCGGCGGCCATGCCGCGCATCCAGTGCAGATCCGCACCGGCCGAGAAGGTGCTGCCGTTGCCGCTGAGCACCACGCAGCGCACGGCCGGATCGGCATCGGCCTGGGCCAGCGCGTCGGTGAGTGCGGCGATCAGGCCGTCGTCAAACGCGTTGTGCGCCTGCGGCCGGTTCAGGGTGAGCCAGGCGACGGCGCCGCGGCGCTCGTTGAGGATGGAGTCGGTCATCGGTCGTCCCGGCAAATAACCCGATGATAAACGCAGCGCGCCACCACTACCGGCGTGGTGCGGCCGCCGGGGCAAAGGAATACAATGCGAACCATTCTTGTTTGGATTCCGCCCGTGCGTCTGTCCGAATTGCCCAAGGGTGCCCTTGCCGTGGTCGAGCGCGTGCTCGATGCGCGCGAGGCCGATCCCATCGCCCAGCGCCTGCGCGACCTCGGCTT
>CALCWL010000010.1 GCA_937906285.1 uncultured Rhodanobacter sp.
TCACGGACGGCGAACTCACGCTGGCCGAATCCGGCGCGATCGTCGAGTACCTGGCCGATCGCCACGGCGCCGGCACGCTGATTCCCGCGCACGGCACGCCCGAACGGCTGCGCTGCAACTACTGGCTGCATTACGCCGAAGGGTCGGCGATGCCGCCGCTGCTGCTCAAGCTGGTGTTCCGGCGCGTCGAGACGGCGCCGATGCCGTTCTACGCCAGGCCGGTGGCGAAGCGCATCGCGCGCACGGCGCAGCGCGGTTTCGTCGATCCGCAACTGAAACTCCATCTCGACTACATGGAAGGCGAGCTGGGCCAGCGCGACTGGTTCCTCGGCGACCGCTTCAGCGTGGCGGATATCCAGTTGAGTTTTCCGCTGGAAGCCTTCGCCGCGCGCGGCGGACTGGATGCGCAGCATCCGCGGCTATCCGCCTTCCTGCAGCGCATCCACGCGCGACCGGCCTACCAGCGCGCGCTGCAGCGCGGCGGCGAGTATCGACTCGGCTGCTGAACGGCGCGACGCGCAGGGCCACCCGGCTTTACGCGATGGTCACGGCGCCGCTGGCAGATTGGCGTCCCGCTGTTCCTGAAGGAGACCGCCATGCATCACCGGGAAATCGAGCAGCATCTTCGCGACGCCGCGGAGCTCGCCGCCGAGCGTGCCGGCGACCGTGCGCGCGAATACGCCGACGGGGCCGGCAATGCGGCGCGAGGCATGTTGCGCCGCGGCCGGCGCATCCGCGAACACCTTTCCGATCGCAGCGGCGAGTACCGACGGCAGCTCAGCCGCGTGGCAGGCGATCTCGCCGACGAAGCGAACTACCGTTACCGCCGCGTGCGCCGCCGGGTCGGCCAGCACCCGGTGGCCACGGTGGCGATCATTGCCGGCACCATCGGCGCTTTCCTGCTGTTGCGTCGCGCGTTCCGCAGCGACGACGAGTGAACCACGCGCCAGCCACGCCGGCGCGGGTGGCGGCCGGCGTCGGAGCGGCGTGCCGCTGAGTCGCTGCTAAGCTGCGACTTGCCCTCCCGGCGGTTGTCGCATGGTTCGCACCGACCTCACCTTCCATCACCCGCTCGCGTTCTGGCTCGGCTGCGCCGCGGTGATCGCCGGCGTGCTGGCGCACCTGCCGATGCTGGCGATGGCCGCGCCGATGCACTACCGCCTCGCCGGCATGCCGATGGACGGCCTGATGCTGGCCGGCATGGCGCTGGTGCCGCTGGGCGTGCTGCTGGCGGGCTACGGGTTGATGCCGCGGATGGAGCAGATGCGCCGCACCGCGCATCCCGATCGCGGTGCGGTGTCGTTCCACGTCGCCGACAGCGTGCCGCTCAACCGCGAGCACTGGAAGCTGGTGGCGGTGCTTACGGTCGCGCTTGCGGTGGACGTGATGAAGCCGGCCACGATCGGCTTCGCCATGCCGGGCATGGCGGCCGAGTACGGCATCAGCGGCTCCACCGCCGGCTTCCTGGCCTTGTCGGCGCTGACCGGGACCGTGGTCGGCTCGGTGGTGTGGGGACGGCTGGGCGACTTGTTCGGCCGCCGCGCAGCGATCCTGTTGTCGGCGCTGATGTTCATGGGCACGGCGATCTGCGGCGCGATGCCGGCGTTCGGCTGGAATCTGGTGATGTGTTTCATGATGGGCGCGGCCGCCGGCGGCATGCTGCCGATCACCTTCACCCTGATGGCCGAGACCATCCCCACGCGGCACCGCGGTTGGCTGCTGGTGGCGCTGGGCGGCGTCGGCACTTCGGCCGGCTACCTGCTCGCCTCCGGCGCGGCGACCCTCTTCGAGCCGACCTACAGCTGGCGCTCGCTGTGGCTGCTGAACCTGCCCACCGGCGCGCTGATCGTGCTGCTCAACCGCTACATTCCGGAGTCGCCGCGCTTCCTCGCCCTGAGTGGCCTGGAGGAGCAGGCGCGCGCGGTGCTGCAGCGCTTCTCCGGGCAGGCGGCGCCGGTCCACCTCGATACCGGGGCGGTCATCGCGCCGGCCCATGCGGCGCACCTCGGCATGCGCGCGCTGCTGCGCGGCCGCCACGCCGCGATCACCTGGGGGCTGCTGACCTGCGCGGTGGCCTGGGGTCTGGCCAACTTCGGTTTCCTGCTGTGGCTGCCGGCGAACCTGGTCACGCTGGGCGTCGATGCGCAGGCCAGCGCGGCGTTGCTGGCGCGCTCGGCGTTGCTCGCCTTGCCCGGCATCGCCCTGGTGGTGTGGGGCTACCAGCGCTGGAGCAGCATCCGCACGCTGGTGCTGTTCATCGCCCTGACCGCCGCCGCGCTGGGGCTGTTCTGCGCGATCGGCGCCATGCAGCTGCGCTCGCCGGCGCTGACCACCACCGCCACGGTGCTGCTGTTGCTGAGCATCAGCGGGGTGATCGCCACGCTGATCCCGTACGCGGCGGAGATCTACCCGGTGCACCTGCGCAGCACCGGCGCCGGACTGATCGCCGGCGGCTCGAAATTCGGCGGCATCCTCGGCGCGCTGCTGGGCGTGTCCGGCCTGTTCGGGCACTTCGTGCTGTCGGCGCTGCTGATCGCCCTGCCGATGGGGCTGGCGGCATGGATGCTCGCCCGCCGCGGCATCGAGACCCGCGGGCATGGACTGGAAGCGATCCAGCAGGCTCTGTCGGCGGAGTGACAGGCAGCGAAAAGCCGCCCCGGAGGGCGGCTTTTCCGATCGCGGCGACCCGGCTCAGACGGTCAGCGGGTTGGGCTTGTCCGGGTCGAGCTTGTACTCCTTGATCGCGCGGCTGACGTCCTTGGCGTTGACCTTGCCTTCCTTCGCCAGCGCGGCCAGCGCGGCGTGGGCGATCCAGTAGCGGCTGATCTCGAAGAACTCGCGCAGGTGCTCGCGGGTGTCGGAGCGGCCGTAGCCGTCGGCGCCCAGCGCGGTGAACGAGCGACCCTCGGGCACGAACGCGCGCACCTGGTCGACCACGCCGCGCACGTATTCACTGGCGGCGATCACCGGACCATCGCGCCCGGCCAGGTTGGCGGTGACGTGAGGTACGCGCGGCTCCGCTTCCGGGTGCAGACGGTTCCAGCGCTCGCAGTCGAAGCCGTCGCGCGACAGCTCGCTGAAGCTGGGGCAGGACCAGATGTCCGCCTTCACGCCGAAATCGGCATCCAGCAGCTCGGCCGCGGCGATCGCCTCGATCAGCGAACCGCCCGCCGCCATCAGCTGTACGCGCGGCGCGGCGCTCTTGCCCTTGCCCTTGGCGGCACCCGCATCGCGAAACAGATACATGCCCTTGACGATGCCGTCGTAGCAGCCCTCGGGCATGTCCGGGTGGACATAGTTCTCGTTGGTGGTGGTGATGTAATAGAAGACGTCCTGCTGGTCTTCGTACATCTCCTTGACGCCGTGATGCAGCAGCACCGCCACCTCGTACGACCAGGTAGGGTCGTAGGCGCGGCAGTTGGGGAAGGTGCCGGCCATCAGGTGCGAGGCACAGTCCGAATGCTGCAGGCCTTCGCCGGGGAAACTGGCGCCGGCGGTGGCGCCGACCAGGAAGCCGCGCGCGCGCTGGTCGCCGGCGGCCCAGATCAGGTCGCCGATGCGACGGAAGCCGAAGAACGAGTAGTAGATGAAGAACGGCAGCATCGGCTGGTTGGACAGCGAATAGCTGGTGCCCGCCGCGATCCACGCCGACACGCCGCCGGCCTCGGAGATGCCTTCCTGCAACACCTGGCCGTCCTGCGCCTCGCGGTAGTACAGCAGCTGGTCGGCGTCCTGCGGACGGTACTTCTGGCCGAACGGCGCATAGATGCCGATCTGCCGGAACATGCCTTCCATGCCGAAGGTGCGCGCCTCGTCGGCCACGATCGGCACCACGCGCGGGCCGAGCTGCTTGTCGCGCAGCAAGAGGTTCATGCCACGCACCAGCGCCATGGTGTTGGAGATCTCGCGCTCGCCGCTGCCCTTGGTGATCTGCTCGAACGCAGACAGTTCCGGCGCCTTGCACGGCACGTCGGTGCGGCGGCGGCGCTGCGGCAGGAAGCCGCCCAGCGCGCGGCGACGCTCCTGCATGTACTCCACCTCCGGCGACTTCGGCCCGGGGTGGTAGTACGGCACGCTGTCCAGCTTGTCGTCGGGCACCGGGATCTGGAAGCGGTCGCGGAACGTGCGCACGGCATCGCCGGTCATCTTTTTCTGCTGATGGGTGGGGTTCTCCGCCTCGCCCGAGCCGATGCCCATGCCGTAGCCCTTCACCGTCTTGGCCAGGATCACCGTGGGCATGCCCTTGGTGTTCACCGCCGCGTGGTAGGCGGCGTAGACCTTGTGCGGGTCGTGGCCGCCACGGTTGAGGCGCCAGACGTCGTCGTCGCTGAAGTTGGCCACCATCTCGCGGGTCTGCGGGTACTTGCCGAAGAAATGCTCGCGCGTGTAGGCGCCGCCGAAGGCCTTGCAGGCCTGGTATTCGCCGTCCACGGTTTCCATCATCAGCTTGCGCAGCGTGCCGTCCTTGTCGCGCGCCAGCAGCGCATCCCAGTAGCTGCCCCAGATCACCTTGATGGCGTTCCAGCCCGCGCCGCGGAACACGCCCTCCAGCTCCTGGATGATCTTGCCGTTGCCGCGCACCGGGCCGTCCAGCCGCTGCAGGTTGCAGTTGATCACGAAGATCAGATTGTCCAGGCCCTCGCGACCGGCCAGCGAGATCGCGCCCAGCGATTCCGGCTCGTCCACTTCGCCGTCGCCGAGGAAGCACCATATCTTGCGGTCGGTCTTCGGCATCAGGCCGCGGTTCTCCAGGTAGCGGAAGAACTGCGCCTGGTAGATTGCCTGGATCGGGCCCAGCCCCATCGACACGGTGGGCACCTGCCAGTAGTCCGGCATCAGCCACGGGTGCGGATAGGAGGTGAGCGACTGCTCGCCGCCGACCACGTCGGCGCGGAACAGGTCGAGCCGCTCCTCGCTGATGCGGCCTTCGAGGAAGGAGCGCGCGTAGATGCCGGGGCTGATGTGGCCCTGGTAACCGATCAGGTCGCCGGGGTGGTCGGCGCTGGGGGCGCGCCAGAAATGGTTGAAGCCCACGTCGTACAGCGTGGCCGAGGAGGCGAAGCTGGCGATGTGGCCGCCCAGCGAACCGGGCCGGCGGTTGGCGCGCACCACCATCGCCATCGCGTTCCAGCGGATCAGGCAGCGGATGCGCCACTCCATCGCCGCATCGCCGGGGCTCTTGGCCTCCATCCCGGGCGGGATCGTGTTGACGTATTCGGTGGTCGGGTTGAACGGCAGGTAGCCGCCGGAGCGGCGGGTGGTGTCGACCATCCGCTCCAGCAGGTAATGCGCGCGCTCGGTACCGTCGTGCTGGATCACCGCATCGAGCGAATCGATCCACTCGCGGGTTTCGGTGGGGTCGGGATCCTGGTTCAGGATATCGTCGAGCTGATCCATCGGGGTTCTCCACGGCACCGTGGGGTGTGCCTGCAAAAGGTTCGCGCCGCCGGGGCCGCGGCGCGACAACACGTGAGTTTAGTTGTTTGCCTGGATGCCTGCCAATGGCGCAGGCATCCGCCGGCGAAGACGATTTCGGGTTGGAGAGGGACGGCTATCCGGCTTGCACGGGGGGCTCTACGTCAGGCGGCGACAGCGCGGGCTTGCGCAGCACGACGATGTCCTGGTTCCCGTTCAGACCGCCTTCGATGTGTTCGACCACGACGAGGTGGCGTGCCCAGTGCCGGCGCACATAGTCCACGGTGTGGAACGTCGTCTGGTAGAAATCGGGCAGGCCGTCAACCTTGAAACGACCCTTGCGGTCGGTGCGATAGACGAACCCGTCGCGCGCCAGCGTGGCGAGTTCCGCCGCGGTGCAGCTGCCGGTGGCGGAACGGCCGTGGGTGGTGGCCAGCAGCAGGCCACCGGGTTTCAGCAGTCGCGCCATTTCGGCAAGCCACTCGTCCTGCGCCGGCGCATCCAAATGGGTGAACAGCGACACGCTGTAGATAACGTCGAACATCCCGCTGGCATAAGCTGTCGGCGTGGCCGGGCTGTTGGTCGCGAACCGGGCCACGGCGGAAAGGTTTTTCCGCGCCCAGTCGATGGCCTCCGCGTCTATGTCCGAGCCGTGCATGTCGCAGGAACTGGCGGCAGCCGCCAGTTCGCCGATGACCCGGCCCGGTCCGCAGGCAAAGTCAAGCACGACCAGGCGCTCCAACACCACGCCATGCGCGGCCAGCGTATCGAGCAGGCAGTGCGCAATACGGTGGCCATTGGCCAGGAAGCTGGCCGAATCGAAAGCGCGATGCACCCGGTAGCGCAGCATGGGAGGCGGGAGGCCCAGCGCCGGCACACCGGGGTCCATCCGGTTCGCCCGCGCCAGCTGCAGGCGGAATTGCGCATACCTCGCGGCACCGACGAGCCAGTACAACGGCGCGACGCGTTTCGCCATCTCACGCAGTTGTTCTTTCATGCCGCCCGTCGAACCTCGTGCCATGCCCTGCGTCCTTGCTGGAGGGTCGACTCGCTCAGCCGCGCCGGTTGCCCTGCGCGGCGCGGATCTGCGCATCGACCGCGGCCACCGCGGTCATGTTGACGATGCGGCGCACGGTGGAGGCCGGCGTGAGGATGTGCGCGGAGCGGTTGACGCCCATCAGGATCGGCCCGATCGAGACGCCGTCGGTCATCACCCGCACGATGTTGTAGGCGATGTTGGCCGCGTCCAGGTTCGGCATCACGAACAGGTTGGCGCGACCGCTGAGCGTGGTGTGCGGGAACATGCGCTGGCGCAGCGCCTCGTCCCAGGCGGTGTCGGCCTGCATCTCGCCGTCCATGTCCAGCCTGGGCGCGCGCGCCTTGAGGATCTGCCAGGCCTTGCGCATCTTGGCCGCGCTGGGGTTGTCGTGGCTGCCGTAGTTGGAGTGCGAGAGCAGCGCCACCTTGGGCTCGATGCCGAAGTTCTTCAGCCGGTAGCAGGCCTGCAGCGTCGCCTCGGCGATCTGCTCGGCGCTGGGATCGACCTGCACATGGGTGTCGAGGAAGAACCACGCGCCCTTGTCGTTGATCACGCCGCTCATCGCCGAGGTGCACGATACGCCGGGATCGAGCCCGAACACGCTGCGCAGGTAGCCGAGTTTCTTGTGGTAGCGGCCCACGATGCCGCAGATCATGGCATCGGCCTCGCCGCGCTCGACCATCATCGCGGCGATCAGGGTGGGGCGCGAGCGCAACAGGTTCTTCGCCGCCGCCGGGGTGACGCCGCGCCGCTCGGTCATGGCGTGGTACTGCTGCCAGTAGTCGTTGAAGCGCGGGTCGTCGTGGATGTTGGTCAGCTCGAAATCCGTGCCGGCGCGCATGCGCAGGCCCAACCGCTGGATACGTGTGTCGATCACGTCCGGACGGCCGATCAGGATCGGCCGCGCGATCCGCTCGTCGATCACCGTCTGCACCGCGCGCAGGACGATCTCCTCCTCGCCCTCGGCGTACACCACCCGCTTGAGGTCGGCGCGGGCGCGCTCGTACACCGGCTTCATCAGCAATCCGGTGCGATAGATGAACTGGCCGAGCTTCTCCTTGTACGCGTCCATGTCCTCGATCGGCCGGGTGGCCACGCCCGAGTCCATCGCCGCCTGCGCCACCGCGGGCGCCAGCATCACCAGCAGGCGCCGGTCGAACGGGCGCGGGATCAGGTATTCCGGGCCGAAACAGGGGATCTCGCCGCCGTAGGCACTGCCCAGGTCGGAGGCTTCCATGCGCGCCAGCGCGGCGATCGCGCGCACGCAGGCAGTCTTCATCGCCTCGTTGATCACGGTGGCGCCCACATCCAGCGCGCCGCGGAAGATGTACGGGAAGCACAACGCGTTGTTGACCTGGTTCGGGTAGTCCGAACGGCCGGTGGCGATGATGCAATCCGGGCGCACCGCCTTGGCGTCTTCCGGGGTGATCTCGGGGTTCGGGTTGGCCAGCGCCAGGATCACCGGCCGCTCGGCCATGGTGGCGACCATTTCCGGCTTGAGGATGCCGCCGGCGGACAGGCCCAGGAACACGTCGGCGCCGGCCACGATCTCGGCCAGGCTGCGCTTGGGCGTGTCGCGCGCGTAGCGTGCCTTGTCCGGGTCGAGGTTGGCGCGGCCAGCGTGGATCACGCCCTCGCGGTCGAACGCCAGGATGTTCTCCGGCTTCACGCCCAGCGCCACCAGCATGTCGAGGCAGGCGATGCCGGCCGCGCCGGCGCCG
>CALCWL010000011.1 GCA_937906285.1 uncultured Rhodanobacter sp.
TCGCCCCGCAACGGTCGGCGCACGCGCCGCGACGGAGGCTTTGATGTGATCCACGTACTCCATCACGAGGTCACCCATGGACACTCGCCGCAACGAACACGATCCCCGCGCCGAACTGCATGGCTTCGAGCCGCTGCGCACCGGCCTGGCGCTGGGCGCCCTGCTGCTGGGCCTGCTGGTCGGCTTCTTCTGAAGGAGGCGCGCCATGTTCCGTCATCTGTCCAAGCTCAATCCGTTTGCCGTGGTGGAAGTTGTCCGTGCGCCCGGCGTGAAGGGAATCGCGCCGGGCGCGGGCGAGGACGAAACCGACCCCGACTGGCAACCGCTGTAACCGCGTTCCTCCCCCTGGTGGTTGCTTGCCCCTCGCCTGCGAGGGGCTTTTTTTTGCGCGCGCGGGCTGCCCGCCCTTTGCCACGACTGGCCCGGAGTCCGCCGCCGGCGCGGCTCCGGCGCGACCTTCGCGCATGCGGCAATGCAGACGTGGCTCGAACGACAGGAGGACACCGGCATGCATGCAGCAACACGGCTTTCGCACACATGGCGTCACTGGTTGATGGTCGGCAGCCTGTTGCTGGCCGCCGGACTGGGTCTCGATGCGGTGTGGATCCATGCCAGGGTCGCGCTGACGCAGTGGCTGAACGCCCGCGCGCAGGCCCGATCCGGCCGGCTGCAGCCGCGACCTGCGCAGCGAACCTGAACGACGCAGTTGGCAATTCGGCCACCGCGACGGGAACCAACCGGCAGCGACCGGGTCGGATCAAGTGATTGGCGACGTTCCTCTTTGCCGTGGAACGTGCCGGTGCGGGTTCTGTGTACTCCTGAGCAGGGCTCGCACCGGCACACGCCAATCCATGGTGTTTTCCCCTTGCGTCCCCGACGACGTTTATCCCGGTGCCGCCCTCCCGGCACCGGGATTTTTTCTTTGCGCCGTCTGGCTAGTTGATTGCCTTGCGCATCGCGTCGATCTCGGCCGCGTAATCCTTCGCGTGGAAGATTGCCGAGCCGGCCACGAAGGTATCGGCGCCGGCGGCCGCGATCGCGCCGATGTTGTCGGCGGTGACGCCACCATCGACTTCCAGCCGGATCGCCCGGCCGCTGGTTTCGATCCGCTCGCGCGCCTGGCGCAGCTTGTCCAGCGTGCCGGGGATGAACTTCTGGCCGCCGAAACCGGGGTTCACCGACATGATCAGGATCATGTCCAGCTTGTCCATCACGTAATCCAGGTGATCCAGCGGCGTGGCGGGGTTGAACACCAGCCCGGCCTGGCAACCGGATTCCTTGATCAGGCCCAGCGTGCGGTCGATGTGTTCGCTCGCCTCGGGATGGAAGCTGATCAGACTGGCCCCGGCCTTGGCGAAATCCGGCACGATGCGGTCGACCGGCTTGACCATCAGATGCACGTCGATCGGCGCGGTGATGCCGTACTTGCGCAGCGACTGCAGCACCATCGGCCCGATCGTGAGGTTCGGCACGTAATGGTTGTCCATCACGTCGAAATGCACCCAGTCCGCACCCGCGGCCAGCGCGGCAGCGGTGTCCTCGCCCAGCCGCGCGAAATCGGCGGCAAGGATGGAGGGGGCGATGATGGGGCTTTGCTTGCTCATGAGCAGGGAATGGGGAATAGAGAATAGGGAATGGGGTCGATTATGAAGCCTCGTGCCACAAATGGCACAGCGAAGCCGCTTCTACCATTCCCTATTCCCCATTCCCTATTCCCTGCCTCACTTGAATCCTCGGGCTTCCTTGATGCGGTCGTAGGCGGCGTTGATCTCGCTGGCGCGCGATTCGGCGCGCTTGCGCATGTCTTCGGGCAGGTCGCCGAGGCGGTCGGGGTGGTGTTCGGAAATCAGCTTGCGATAGGCGCGCTTGATGGCGCGCTCGTCGGCATGGCGGTCGATGCCCAGCACGGCGTAGGGATCGGGGCCCTGCGGCGTGCGTTGCGGCGGCACGTAGCCGCCGCCATTGCCGTAATGCTGACGGCCGCCGCGCGGACCGCCGGCGCCCTGGTTCCAGGCGTAGCCCTTCATCGCCATCAGCGCCATCAGCTCCATGTCGCTGACGCGCAGCGCGAAAGCGAGCTGGCGCAGGATCGACATCTTCTCCGGCCCCGGATTGCCCTCGGACAGCACCGTCTCGATCACCACGTCCAGCACCGGGAACGCGTGGTCGCGGCGCAGACCGACCCAGCTGCGCAACTCGGCGATGGTGCGGGTGACGTCGAACTCCGGCTGCTTGCCCGCGTTGAAGCTGGCCACCGCCTGCGTGCGCTGCTCGGCGGTCAGGCCCATGC
This sequence comes from uncultured Rhodanobacter sp., assembly GCA_937906285.1. Lineage (GTDB taxonomy): Bacteria > Pseudomonadota > Gammaproteobacteria > Xanthomonadales > Rhodanobacteraceae > Rhodanobacter. Next base: position 2,291 of record CALCWL010000011.1, read on the forward strand.
GCGTCATCAGACGCTCGGCCACCGCGATCTCGGCCTCGGACACGCGACCGTCGGACTTGGCCACCGCGCCGAGCAGGGTGAACAGCGGACCGACGAAACCGCCGGCCTCGGGCGTGGCCTGGCGGCGCTGGCTGTGGCGCAGGTTGTCGAAGATGAAACCGATCACCGCGCCGACCACTGCGCCCGGCAGGTGGCCGACCAGCAGGCCGAAGATGCCGAACCAGATCGTGTAGGTGAAACTCATGGCTGCACCTGCGCCGGCGCGGCCGCCTGCGCGCTGTACCAGCGCGCCAGCGCATCGAGCTCGGCGGCGTTCAGCGGGCCGATCGCCGCGCGCATCACCGGCACGTCGCGGCGGCCGTCGCGGTACTGCTTCAGCGCATCGCGCAGGTAATCCAGCCGCTGCCCGGCCAGGTTCGGCACGCCGGGCATGTGTGCCTGTCCGGTCTCGCCGTGGCAGGCCGCGCACAGACCGAGCCGGTCGGGCCGCGAGGCAGATTGGGCAAGGCTGGGCAAGGCGGCCAGGCAAAACGCCGCGATCAGGAATATGCGCATCGGCAACACATGGGGCCAAAGGATGCCAATTCTAGCAGCGCTCCCGCCGGGCGCCCGCGGCGCGCTCCCGGTGCCGTGCCGGCAGTCGCTACAATAGCGGTTTCCCGTCCTGCGGAACCCGCCGTGCCTACCACCCTGCCCCAATCGAACCTGCCCGGCCTCGAGCTGATCCACCGCGGCAAGGTGCGCGACGTGTACGCGCTGGACGATGCACGGCTGCTGATGGTCGCCACGGACCGGCTGTCGGCGTTCGACGTGGTGATGCCCAACCCGATCCCCGGCAAGGGCGAGATGCTGACCCAGATCTCCAACTTCTGGTTCGGCAAGACCGTGCATCTGGTGCCCAACCACCTGCTCGACGTGCCGCTGGCCGAGGTGCTGCCGCCCGGCACCGACCTCAAGCTGTACGAAAAGCGCGCCGTGGTGGCGCGGCGGCTGAAGCCGGTGCCGGTGGAATGCATCGCGCGCGGTTATCTGATCGGCTCGGGCTGGAAGGATTACCAGGCCACCGGCGCGCTGTGCGGCATCGCGCTGCCCGCCGGCCTGCAGCAGGCGCAGCAACTGCCCGAACCGATCTTCACCCCCTCGACCAAGGCCGCGGTGGGCGACCACGACCAGAACGTCAGCTTCGACGCCGTGGTGGACGCGGTGGGCGCCGATCTCGCCGCCCAGGTGCGCGACGCCACCCTGGCGATCTACCGCTGGGCGGCCGCCTATGCGGCCGAGCGCGGCATCATCATCGCCGACACCAAGTTCGAATTCGGCACCGACGCGAGCGGCAAGCTCTACGTGATGGACGAGATGCTCACCCCGGATTCCTCGCGCTTCTGGCCCGCCGACGAATACAAGGTCGGCATCAGCCCGCCCAGCTACGACAAGCAGTTCGTGCGCGACTGGCTGGAGACGCAGGGCTGGAACAAGACCGCGCCCGGCCCGGTGATCCCGGACGAGGTGATCGCGCGCACCGCCGCCAAGTACGCCGAGGCGCTGCACAAGCTGGCCGGCATCCGGCTCGACTGAGGTTTCATCGAGGGGGAACGCTCATGCGCACCATGCAGGACTGGCTCGACAGTTACAGCAGCGATCACCGGAACCCGACCAACCAGATGTTCCACTGGTTTTGCGTGCCGCCGATCGTGTGGTCGGTGATCGCGCTGCTGTGGGCAACCCCGGTACCGTTCACCGCACTGCGCCCCGGCTCGTGGGCGGTGCTGGTGATGGTGCTGGCTTTCTACTGGTACTGGAAGCGTTCGCACCGGCTGGCGGTGGGCCTGCTGATCGCCTTCGCCGTGCTGGGCCTGCTCACCAACTTCCTGTACTGGCGGCTGGGCGCGCAGACGCTGGCGTGGTGGGCGGTCGGCGTGTTCGTGGTGGCCTGGATCGGGCAGTTCATCGGGCACAAATACGAGGGCCGCAAGCCCAGCTTCCTTACCGACCTGTCCTACCTGCTGGTCGGTCCGGCGTGGCTGATGTCCAAGCTGTATCGCAAACTGGGGTTCAAGCAAGTCACATGAACAGCGTGCTCGCGGCAACCAGCACCCTGCTCTGGTGGGTGCTCTACAGCAGCATGGCGGCGCTGGTGTTCGCGCTGATCGGCTGGTCGGTAATGCGCTGGACCGAACGTTGCGCGGTGGTGTTCAACCGCATCTACCTCGCCTGCCTGCTGTGGACCATGGCCGGCCTGCTGCTGGTATTCCTGGTGGCCGCCTACGAAGGCGCCCTGCACCCGCCCTACGACGGCCTGCTGCACTCGGGCCTGCTGCGCGTCGTGCTGGTGCTGGACATGTTGATCGGCGCAATCCTGTTGTGGCGGCTGGTGCCGCGCATCGACGCCCGTCGCATCCGCCCCGGCAGCGCCTGCATGGCGGTGGCCGTGAGCATGGCGGTCGGTTTCGGCGTGGCCACCACGCTGGTG
>CALCWL010000012.1 GCA_937906285.1 uncultured Rhodanobacter sp.
GTGAATGGCAAGGCGCGCTCGCTGATTTCCAGGTTGGCCAGCTGCTGCGCGGAATACGCATCCTCAAACGACTTGCTGCGCGACGCCGTGTAATCGCCCGACAGCAGTGCCGTCTGGCTGCGCCCGGTCACCGTCACCGCGGCATCGGCAAACACGCGGTTGCGCTCCCTGCCCTCGATGATGGCCGTCCACACGTAGCTGTTCATGGTGATCTCGACCAGCTTGGGCCCGTTGCCGTCGGGCTTGAGTAGCGCCAGTTGCGACGGGTCGGCCAGCTCCAGCCGCACCGTCCATGCCCAACTGTCGACCGATGCGTTGAGGTCGACCGACAACACATCAATCGGCGTGCGCTCGGGCAGCCGTACCACTTGCACGTCGTTCATGATGATGTACACCCTGCGGGCCATGGGGATGGGCGGCGGCTCATTTGGGCTGCCGGTCCAGGGGTTGTCGATGGGGGGCGGGTCTGGCCGGCGGTACTGGTCGCCGAGGCCCCACCGGATCACGTAGCGGTTGTCGGCGGTGGCGACCAAGCCCCAGCGGATGATCCAACGCGGTGGATCGGAGCGCTGGACGACAACCGGTGCATCATCGTTGCTCCCGATCATGACTACGTGGATCGGCACCACCGGAGCGGAATACCCGGCAGACAAGGTGACCGCCACCTGATCGCCGCCTGGCGGCGTATAGGAAGCGTTGGGTGGTCGATATAACAAGGCCGGTGGCTTGGCTGCCAACCATGGCGCCATTTCATCGTGGTCTCGCGCGTACACCCTGCGCCAGCCCGAAATCACATCATAAGACGTGATTATATGCGTTTTCTCCCAGCCGCCGCTCAGATGATGATCGGTCGAGAATACGCGCAACCACAAAATGTCGGCGACATTATTTCGTGAACTGGTTCGCGACCACGCTTGTTTTTGCCGTACATCGGCCAGATTCAGTCGCCCCCAGTCCAGCGTCATTGCCACACTTCGGGACGCGCCACGATTCCAATCGACACGGCGTGCAACGTCATGCCCACGTTGCGCTCCCCACCGCGTATCCAGTGGCCGAGCGCCCACCGATCGAGACGCAGCGAAACGCGCAACGACAGATGCATAGGCCGCGGAGGCAATAACCACCCCGGCACCCAACACCACCACAACACTGCCGCCGACGGGTGGAATGTAACCGGAACTCAGGGTTACATTAACGCCGCCGCCAACGGGTGGGGAATACCCAGACATGCATCTAATCCAACGCTACAGGGTCCACGGGACCATGCGTAACGGGCTGATATCCTGCTGGACCATAGGTCGTCACGCTTACTTGGCCAGCCGGAACATAAATGCGAAACGACCCATCTGACGCCGGCGAACGCTGGGAAATCAGGGCGTGAGTAGACCAGTCATGCGCCGCGACTACATCTGCCGCCACGCCAGTATCAAGTTTGGCGTTACCTGAAACCATACGCTTATCTGCAGCATAGGCAGCATGGTATTTGATGCGTTCGACGTCGAGAGCTGACTGATAATAAGCGCATTCGTCAAGCAAACCTTGCTGTTGCTGCAATCCCGATCGACCCATAATATACAGGGTGGAATTGTCCGTGGGGTTTTTTATATTGGGAAGAACCTTCGACGCGACAAGATTACCGTCCAAATAGATTTCCAACGCAAGCACGCGCCGAATAAAAACCATGTGCCGATAAACGTTATCATTATAAGCATTTCCGACGCCACCAATGGTGATAGCATCGGCAACATTAGATGACTGCCTGAATGTAATCAGGTTCGGGTTATCTGAACCAGTAGCTTGATCATATCCGGCAAATACAGTCGGCCCCGTGAACGGCGAAGCGGAATTAAACAACCCGAACAGCATACCGCCGAATTGCGGGGTGGTGCTCCACCTGGCGATCATCTCAATGGTGAAATCTCCTGTTGGCTTGATCCCGGAGAAATAGGGAACCTCAATTCGTCCGCCCGTGAACTGGATGGCATTGCCCGTCTTGCCGCTCATGCCGGCTTTGGACAACGAATAGTTCGGCTGTAGTTGTCCCGTATGACCGTTACCCGATGAATCGGACACTGACGTGCCCGCTGATTCGTTGCACTCAAAATAGAAGAGCGGGTTGTCCTCCAGAACAACATCACGATAGGTCTTCATTACGCGGAATCCCCGCGCATCTGCAAGCGGAAGGCGTCATCCGTTACCGCTTCGGCGCCTGGCAAAACGGTACGGGCAATCCAAATCGGAGCATTCGGCCCGACGGTGTTGAATCGCAATACGTTGTTGACTCCCCAACCGGTCCCCCACCCTTCCTTGCGCAGCGTGAAATAGGGTGCGCCGGTTACAGGATTGATCGGCGCCAAGTCGGTCGTCGTAAAGAACGTTCCGATCTGCCCCGACGTCTCGCCCACCACGTTCCCGCCGCTCGCGCTGGTGAAAATCAATGCCCATCGTTCCGTCACCGTGTCTGCATTGACGATCTGCAGCGGATACGTCGTCCGGTTGTATTGCGCCGTCGTCCCCGCCCCGCTGATCGCATCGCTCCATGCCCCCTGCCACGTCACCTGGCTGAAAAACACCGGGTTCTGCGCCTGCAGGTCGCCGAACAGCAGCGCGCTGCTGATCTTGGCGCCGCTGGGGTAGTCGCGGCTGAGCGGCGATACCAGGGTGATCTGGCCGCCGAGTTCGACGCTGCTGGCCAGCAGCATGTCCTCGACGGTGTACTGCACGGTGATCGGCGCAGTGAGCCCGCTCACGTCGTAGCCGGTGGCGCCGGTGATGGTGGCGGTGTCCATGTCGACGGTGTACATGCTGATCGGCACGGCGGTGCCGGCGGCGTCGACCAGGGCGGCCTGCGAGATCGGCGCGTCGGGCAGCGTCATGGTGCTGCCGGGGCCGAAGCCGACCGTGAGGTTGGCGACGCGGTCGTCGTGGATCACCACCACGTTGCCGTCGCGAAAGATGGGCACACGGCCGGTGAGCGGCAGTCGCACCGGGTCGATGCCGAGCAGGTCCGCATCCAGAGGCAGCGTGGTCTGCACCACGCAGTTGTATTTGATGGTGCCGGGGTCGACGAAGATCGGCTTCCACACCGTGGTGCCGACGACGTTGTCGACGCTGTACCACGGCTCGTTTTCGTTGCCGGCGGCGGTGACGAAGCTGCCGAAGCGCACCTCCGCCCAACCCATGTCGTTGTTGACGGTGCCGCCGATGAAGGTGCCGGTGATGCTGCCGTTGCTGCTGCTGGTGGCGGTGATCGTCTCGCCGGTGTCCACGCGGATGGCCTGCACGTAGAACGACGCGGGGCGCAGCGGCGCGCCAGGCGTGCGGAACACGGCATAGCTGGTGGGCATGGCGCCGTAGCGCGTCACCAGCGCCACCAGGCTCACGGCGCCGCCGGTGCTGGTGCCGTAGTTGTTGAGCACCACTTCGCCGGTCTGGTAGTTGATAGTGCCGGCCTGCGTGCCGCTGCCGTTGCTGGCGTCCATGTCGCGGAAGATGCTGCCTTGCCGGTCGATGTAGGTTTTGCCGCCCCAGGTGAACCACACGCTGCCGGGCAGGATCGGGTCGATCACGGTGCGGGTGAGCAGGAAGCCAACGCCGGGGTAGTCGATGGCCTCCGCCTGCGCGGTTTCCGTGCCGGCGTTGCGACGTGCGTTGTACTGCACCAGCGGCGAGGGCACGAAGGTCGGCACGCCGCCGCCGAGTTGCCATTCGCCGGTGAAGTACGGATCCGCGACGGGGTCGAGGCTGGGCACCTTGAACATGCCGGTGCCGACGAATTCGCGCTGGGCCAGGCTGCCGGGCTGGATGATGACGTGGCCGGTGGTGTAGTCGATGCTGCCGCTGGCCACCGCCACGATCGGCAGGTTGCCGGTGGCGCCACCGACGCGCTTGTACTTCGGCGCCAGTTCGGTGGCGGAGACGATGGCGCCGTCGCCGTCATCCTTCCACCACATGGTGGGTTGGCTGGCGCCGAACACGCCCACCACGCTGCCAGAGACCGCGCCGGGCTGCAGCGGCAGCACATTGGACGGCAGGTCGAAGGTGATGGTGCCGGCGCTGTAGGCGCCGACCACGGACGATTTGGCGCCCTCCGCCTGCGTGTAATCCACCTGGATTTTCGCGTTGGAATCCGGGAACGCGCCGCTGGCCGGCTTGATGATGATGGTGCCGTCCAGGTACACCACGGTGCCGGTGGCATCACCGGTGACCACGCCGGCGCTGTCGGCCGTGGCGGACTTGCTCACGCCGCCGCTGAGCCAGCTGAGCGCCAGCGTGCCCGGCTTGATCGGCCAGTGGCTGACCTGGAACATCAGCGTGGGGTCGGTGACGGTCAAGTCGCCGGCGTGCTGCTCGTAGCTGGTCGGGTCGCCCCACGCATAGACGATCTTGCTGCCGACGTCCGGGATGGCGCCCAGCGTCATGGTCACGTCGCCGGTGGTGTAGTCGACCGTGCCGCCGCCGGCGGCCAGCGAATCGCCCGCCACGGTGCCGTCGCGCGCCGCGTCGGTGAGCGTGTACCACTTGCCGAGGTAGCGGAACGACACGTTCAGCGTGCCCGGGCTGGGGATGCTGGGCAGCGTAACCACGTACACCGTGCCCTGGCTGGCCAGGGTGACGCCGACGGAGTAGCTCTTGCTGGTGGCGCTGGCCGTGGCCGCCGGGATATAGGTGCCGCCGGTAATGCTGGGCCCGCTCAGGCGGCCGGACTCGTAATCCACGGCGCCGATGGTGCTGGTGCCCACCTTCATGTTGCCGGCGCCGTCATCCTTGGCGGTGCCGCTGCTGGTGCTGGCCTGCAGGCTGCCGGGGAACACGCCGCGGTATTGGTAGCGCGGCGAGGCGCCCGTGGTGAGCGCCTGGGCGATGCTGGCGGCGATGTAGCTGAGCGCCAGTCCAGGCGTGGCACCGGCCACCGCGACCTCCCGCGTGGTGCTGGGCACCAGCTGTGCGGTGATGCTCTCCACCGTCACCTGCAGGTCGCTGGCGGCGGCGGGCGCCGTGAGCTTGCTCACGCCGAAGTAGCTGCTGGCGTCGGCCACGGTCACCGTGCGGATGCGCGTGGGCGGCGCCACGTTGCTCAGGCGGCTCGCCTCGGCGCCGATGTAGGTTTGCCGCAGCGCGCTGGTAAGGCTGAGGGTGATCACCTTGCGGGTGTAGTCGCCCTGGCTGTCGGTGAAGTTGCGGGTTTCCGCCTTGATGTCGCTGATGCGCACGTATTGCTGCGAGGTCACCACCGCACCGCTTTCCACGCTGATGACAAGCACGTCGCCCACTTCCGGCAGGGCATCCTCCACGCGGCCCAGCAGGGTGATGGCCTTGGCGCCTTGCGGCTGGTTGCCGAAGACGTAGTAGGCGCTGAGCGGGCCGGCGGTGAGGTAGCTCTCGATGCGGTCCTGCGCATTGGTGCGCACGTCGGTCGGGCTGCCGGTGGTGAACATGGTCACCGCGACTTTGTCGTCGCTGGGCGGGTCGGTGACGATCACGTGGGCGCCCAGGTAGGTGTCCGTGTTCTGGCTGCGCACCGACATGAACGCCTTGCGCAGGCTCAGGCGGCCATAGGTGCGATCGAGGCGGCTGATGTCCGGGAACAAATTGTTGATGGCGCCGGAGACGATGACGGTGCCGGTCATCTTGCCGCCGCCGTCATCGGTGTCGGTCAGGCGCTCGGAGGCCAGCAGCTGGATGTCGGTGACTTCGATGGGCATGGGTTACACCGTCTTCAATCGGATGATGGGGATGTACTGCAGGGCGTCGCGCTTGCCGGTGTCGGGCGACACGCGGTGCATCACCGGCGCGCATTCCACCGGCACGTCTTCCGCGCGAAAACGCACGTTGTAGGTGCGCCCGTCCGGCATGGTCAGCGTGTAGGTGGCGCCGGCGGCGGTGGCCAGCGCGCGCAGCGCCTCGACCGTGGCGTAATCCAGCCAGGCGAAGTCCGCACCGCCCTGCAGGGTGATCGGGCGCCCCGCCTGCAGCGTGCCGGCCTGCACGATCTCCGCGCCGGTCAGCGACACCTTGGCGGTGACGCCCAGCGCCACCCACGAAAATTCGTCCGACCATTGCAGGTCGGGCGGGAGGGTGGCGGTGCCGAGTGTGATCTGGGGCATGGCTATCGGTTGCTCGTGGTGCGCGCAATGCCGATCGCGCGCACCACCTCGTTCGCGATGCGTTGCACATCGGTGGGGCTGAGTTGCGCCGGGACTGCGCCGGGCTGCTGGCTGGCGGAAACGTTGAGGTCGATGGCGATGCGGTCGGTGCCGCCACCCGGTGCTGCCGCCTTCTGCGCGGCGGCCTCCTTCTGCCACTGGTCGGTGAGCTTGGCTTGTTCATCGGCCACGGCGCGCGCGGCCTCGGCGCGCTTCTGCTTCACGGCATCCTCGGCGCGCTTCTGGTTGTCTTCCAGCGTTTGCTGCGCCTGCGCCAGCGCGCGCAACTGGCCGTCGTTGAGGTAGCCGTATTGCTCGCGCAAGGCCTCCACGCGTTGGCTCATTTCGTCGTAGGCGGCGTTTTGCTTGTTCAGCGACTCCAGCTGCTCGCTGAGTGCATCGTTCTGCCGCTGCCACTCCGCGGTGATCGCGTTGAACTTATCCAGCCACTGGCGCGTGCCGGCGAAGCGATTGGTGGCTTCGTAAGCGCGCAGCAGCGCGTCGCTCAGGCCGTTGAGGGCGATGCTGGAACGGCGGCCGGATGCCACCCATGCGTCGCCGCTGGCTTCCGCAGCGCGCGTGGCGGACCCTGCGTAACGGTCCGCGCTATCGCTGGCCTTGTCGGTGGCATCTGCCGCGGCGGTGGCGGCGGCGGCGGTGTCATGGAGGGCGTCGGCGGCAGTCGATGCGCCCTGCCCGATCTTGTCGCCGGCATCCAGGCCGGCCAGGCCAAGCTTGGCCATTTCCTCGCTCACATTGAGCGTGGCGCCCTGCACTTGCAGCGCGTTGCGCACCGCCGCCTGTTTCCAGCTCTCGGAGTTCGCCGCCGCGTCGAGCTGCGTTTTCGCATAGGCGCCGAAGGCAGCACGCACATCCTCGATCGCCGCATTGCCGCTGCGATACGCCCGCACGATCTGGTCAAACGACGTGCGCGCCGCGGCCGCCGCGGCGTCAAGGGAGCGTTTGGAGGTTATCCCCAGCTGCGCGAACGCGGCATTCAATGGGTCCAGCGCTGTCTGCAACGCACGGATGCGGTTCTGCACCGCCGCGGCGGCGCGCTCCGTGGCATCGAAGCCGACCTTGCCTTGCTGCCCGGCCACCTGCATCGCAGTGCCTAGGTCTTTCACTGACTCGATCGTGGTGGCGTTGGCCAATGCCTGGTTGAACGCCGCCTCGATCGTGCCGGCGGTGGCGGCGGCGTTCTCCGCTACCGTCTGGAAGGCTGCCACGTTCTGCCGTGCGGCATCGGTGCTGGCCAAGCCCCACTGATCCGCCGCCACGCCCAGACGTTGCAGCGCCACCTGCAGCACGGTTTCCACGACCGACGCCGAGCCGGTGGCGCCGACGTTGAACTGCGCGAAAGCGGCCGCGGACGCCGACTGGAATTTCAGCAGATCCGCACTGCTCAATTGTTCCAGCGTGCCTTGCAGGCCAGCCCGTACGGCGATGTCAGCCGCCTGCGATTGCGCGCCGACGTTTGCCAGCGCCAGGGCGATATCGCCGATGTGCGTGATCGAATCCGACTGGAACGACTGGAACAACGTTTCCACCCGGGTCTGCGCCGTGGTGGCGTCGTCGCCGATGCCTTGCAGGCTGGCCCGCACCGCTTCGGCGTCGACGCTGAGCTTGTTTTTCAGCGCCGACGCCGCCAGTTCGGCGCCCGCCTGCAGATCGTCCATGCCGGCCTTCGCAGCCTTGAGCGCTGCCAAGGTCTGATCCAGCTCACTCTGCGAAACTTCACCCAGCTGCTGCAGGCGACGTTGCTCGGATGCCTTGGCCGACAGATACGCTTGCAGGCCTTCCAGTCGCGACTGATAGCCGGCTCGCTCGGCAACGCTGAGCTTGGCGGCCTGTTGTGCCGTGAGCACCTGCGTGGCGGCGAAGCGCGCGTATTGCGCCTCGACGGCCATGTACGATTCTGCTTGCGCCCGAATCTGTGCATTGATGCGTTGCTGCGTGGCTTCGAGGTTCTTCGCCGCGGCGCTGTGCTTGCCGGCGAGTTCGCCGATGTAGTTGCCGGCCTTGACCAGCAGGTCGAAACCCACCACCGCGATGGCCACGCGCACACCGCCGGGAATCTTGCCCAACGCGCGGCCGAATGCGCCGGCCTTGGCGGCGCCCTCCGCAAGCTTCGCGCCGGCCAGGGCCAGTTCGCCGACGACGCGCGCGACCTTGAAAGTGGCGTAGACCTTGACCACGCTAGCGATGGCGCTGGCGTGCTCCACCAGGAAGCCGGTGGCGCTCTTGACCGCCTTGGCCACCGACACGATGCCATCGGAGATCGTCTGCGCGTACCGATCGAGTCGGCCATCCTTGTCCATTTGGCCGATCAGCGCGTTGAGGCTGGCCAGCTGGTCGCGGAAAAAGTCCAGCACACCCTTTTTCGCGACGCGATCCTGGAATTGCTCGACGTTGTCCTGCAGGTTGCTGAACTGCCCGCTCAGCAACTGCATCTGGTCCTTCGCGGCGCCGGCGGAATCCTTGCCCATCTGGGCGAAGAACTTGCGCATGATGTCCGTGCCGAGCTTGCCGGCCTCCGACATCTTCTGCAGCTCGGCGGTGCTCTTGCCGGTAACTTCCGCCAGCAGCTGCCACACCGGCACGCCGGCCTCGATCATCTGCTTGATGTCGTCGCCCTGCAGCCGCCCCTTGGCGAAGGCCTGGCCCATCGCCAGCGTGATGCGCTGCAGGCGTTCCGATTCGCCGCCAAGCTTCGCATTCTGGTCGACCGCGGCCTGCAGTGAGCCGTTCATCGGGTCGATGCCGAAGTTTTTCAGCTGGATGAACGACTGCATCACCTGGCCGAGGGTGAGCGGCGTGTCCTTCGCGAATTGCTTGGCCCAGGCGAAGGCCTCCGATCCCTTCGAGGCGCTGTTGTAGACGGCGGACAGCTGTTTCTCGAACTTCTGGAATTCGTCGCCGGTGCTCAGGATCGACTTGACGCCGCCGAGGATCCCGCGAGCGCTGAAAAACACCGCGATGCCGGACAACGCCGCGCGCAAGCGCCCGACCACGCCAGTGGTAGCGGTGAGCGCGGCCGAAGTGCCTTCCGCGCTGGACTTGGCTGCGGCTTTGTTGTCGTCCAGCCGCCGCCGCACTTTTTGCAGCGCGGCATCGTACTGCGCGGTTTCAGCCTTGGATTTCGCCGCCGCCTCGGCCAGCGAGGCCTGCAGCGCCGCGTCCGCGTCACGGGTGCGCTTGAGGTCGCTGACCATCGCGCGCAGGCGGTCGCTGGCGGCGGCGGTGCGGGCGGCCAGGTCACGCTGCGACGCCGCGGCGGTGCGCGTGCTGATGCCCTGGGCGTCCAGGCTGGCTTTCAGCGTGCGCAGGGTGCCGAGCTGCTTTTGCTGCTCGCCGACCAGCGCGCGCAGGCCGGCACGGGACTTGTCCAGCTCACGCTGCTGCGCTTTCGTTGGCGCGTCGCTGGCCTTGACCGCCTCCGCCAGTTCGACCACCTTGGCGCGTGCCGAGCTGATGCGCTGCTGGTAGTCGAGGATGCTTTTGCCCAGCTCGCTGTACTGCCGCACCGCAGCGCCGGACTTGTCGACGCTACCGATTTCGTCCAGCAGCGCGGCGGCCTTGGCCTTAGTCTCTTCCGAGACATCGCCCATGCTGGCGATGATGCCTGCAGCTTGTTTGATGCCTTCCGTACCCGATGTTTCAAACGCCAGGCGGATGGCTTCCTCGAAGCGCGCGTCAGCCATCGCGCAGCACCAGCGCGATCTGGCGCGTCAACTCCGACACGTAGTAATCCTGCAGCTGCGGCAGGATCGTCGCCGCCACCGGCAGGCCGCGCCCACTGCCTTGCGTGGCGATCATCTCGAACACGCTGGGGCCCTTGAGCATGCGCAACGGGCCGCGACCCACGCGCCGACCATCAGGCCCCTGGCTGCGCACGTAGATGTTGCGGCTGCTGGTACCGTCCTTCACTGCGCCACCGGACGTGCCACGCCACCCCACGGTGGCGATGAACGCGCCGCCGTAGGTCTTGCGCGCACCGGCAAGGATGGATGCCACGGCGCCCGGCGTACGGCGCCCGCCCCAGCTACCGCCGAAGTCGATCAGCGGCAGCTTGCGCGTGCTGGCCCAGATGCTCAGGTAGTCGCTTTGCTTGCGGGTGCCGGTCTCCAGGCGCATGCGGCTGGTGAGCGCGCTGGCCTTGATGCCGTAGACCTTGCGTACTTCGCGCTTCGTCAGCGGTTGCACGCGCCGGGCCAGCGACGCTTGGGCGCGCTGTGACGCGACCGACATGCGCGATACGGTCTGCCCTACTCGCTTCGACAGGCCGTAGAAGCCGTCCGCCACGCGACCGTTGACGTAGATCTTGAGAGCGGAATTTCGACGCGATGCCATGCCCGTCAGCGTCGGCGAACGGGCGTGCCAGATTTATCAGACGGGTGGCACTCAAACGAAAGGGCCGGCGCGTTGCACGCCGGCCCTTTCCTTCGCGCCATCGACTTACAGATAGTCGATGGTGTACGGGTCGGCGCCGTTGACCGACTTCATGGTGCCGCCCAGGCTGGCCACGGCGAATTCGTCGGCGAGGAAATCGACCGGCGAGCTGGGAAACAGCGAGGCATCCGGGATGTTGAGGATGATCTGCCGGCCGTTGGCCATGTTCTTCATGCGACCGAAGATTCGGCAGCGCAACGTGGTGCGGGTGGCCGGGCGCACGCGCTTACCGGCGATGGCCGGGGCGCTGATGGTGACGTTGACGTGGTCGTCGGTGATGGTGGTGCCTTCCGGGAACAGGATCATGCCGCCGGCGGCGTCCAGCTGGTAATCCGTGCCCAGCGTGTAGGTGGCCGGGTCGGTGACGGTATCCTCGACCACGGCCACGTCGGTGAGGCCATAGGCGCCGGCCTGGATGGGCTGCCACACGCCCTTGACCACGGGCACGCTGACCTCTTGGGCAACGATGGCGGCGGCCGTGAGCGTCTGCACGGTGCCGCGGAAGCACAGGCCGGCGATGTCGGCGTCGTGTTCGTCCAGGTCGATCGTGAGCTTGTCGGCGCCGGGGGCGTAGACGGTGTCGAGCGGCACGCCGAAGTTCTCGATCATCTTGGAGTTGCGGGTTTTTTCGTTGCTGTCGGCGGACGCGATCTCGAGCTTGACGGTGTTTTTCACACCCATGTAGCCCGTGAACGTGCCGTCGTCGCCGAGCAGCGCGATTTGGACATTACCGGAGCAGAGCAGGCCGGACATAGTTTTTCTCCGAGGTGGTTACGCGGGCGGGGTGGAGGTGAACTCGAAGCAAGTGCCCCGCAGGGTCACACTCACCACGATGTAGGGCACGCCATCCGGCTCGCGGACAATGCCGCCGCCGGTGATGGCCAGGGTTTGCAGGTTGTCCGCGCCGGCGCAGGTTTTGGCCGGGATGGCACGGAACAGGTCCTCCAGTACGGCCACGGCTTGCGCCTCGGCGGTCTTGAAAGACACAGGAATGCGTGATTCGACGGCCAGGTCGAACTGCCAGTCGCGGCGCGCGGGCGTGTTGTTGAGCAGCGTGACGTCGGCGCCGAGGAACACGCCGGTGAACAGCGTGTTGTCGGAACCGTTGCCACCGACGCGTTCGGTGCTGGTGTTGGCGCCGGCATCGGTCAGGTAGCCGTTGACTTGGCGCACTTTCTGCACCCACCCCTTGACCAGGTCGATGTGCTGCTGCAGGCCGATCATGCGGGCGACACCCACAGGGTGGTGACGATGTCGTCGGCGGAGGCGATACGCACCACCTCCCACGCGCTGGCGGCGAGGGTGATGCGATCGCCCTGCTCCGCCTGCGGCACCTCGACGTTGAGCACGGTGATGGCCGGGCGCACGGCGACGGTTTGGCCGTACTCCCCGATTTCGGCGGTGTTGCGATCGAGCATGGCCAGGGCCGGCACCGGATCGCCGGCCACCGGCGCGTACGTGGCCAGCTCCCCGCCAAGGGCGAGGATCAGGTCACGGTGCGCGTCGATGGCGTCGGCGATGAACGGCATGGCTTAGGCCACCGTGCTGCCGGTGCCGGGCAGCAGCTTGACGCGCACCACGGTGTCGGCCGAGGCTGCGGCGGCCACGGCGACGGCACCGCCCAGCGTGTCGCCGGCCGTGCCGGCGCCGGTGGTGAACGCCGAATCCGCCACGCTCCATGTGAGCTTGGCGCCGGCCGTGATAGCGCTGCCGGCCTTTTTCGGCAGATCCCACACACCCTCGATGGCGAGGGCGCCGGTATCGTCGGCGGCGATGTCGGCGCAGACGACGCCGAGCAGGACGCCGAGGACGGCAACATCGTTGCTGGACTTGGCGGTGGTGGGCGTGTAGTCGATCGTTTCGCCCGGCTGCACATACTTCGTGGTCATGGTGTTGCTCCGGTAGCTGAGGGGTTTGTGCGGTGAGCGGCGCCGGCGAACCGGCGCGGCTCGGGGCGAGGGTTACGCGCCGGGGTTCTTGGCCAGGCCGCGGAAGTCCAGCGGGGCGACACCGGCGTCGATGCGGACTTTGTATTCCGTGCCGTCGATGGTCCAGCCATCCTTCTGGTCGAGGAACGGCTGCTGCACGCCGTCGAGGTAATCCACCTCGATGGTGTCGAACAGGTTGGGGTCGGCGGCACCGAACCAGGCACCGGACGCCAGGCGACCGTCCGAAACCACCTCGAAGCGGTTGCGCTGGGTGTTGGCATTGGTGCTGGTGGAACCGTCGGACTTGACCTCGAACTGGTTGTCGCGCACCAGGATGGCGTTGTCCTCTTCGTCCGGCGGCACGATCAGGAAGCGCAGCGGGATGTTGACCGCCTGCCCGTCCACCTTCTGCGCCATCATCAGCTTGCGCAACGCGCCCACGCTGGCGGTGGTGATGCCGGCGCCGGTGGCGAGGTTGCCGTGGGTGGCGTGGAACAACGCCACGCCGTCGGCCAGCTTGGGGTTGTTGGCCAGCACGGCATAGACCAGGTTGCCGATGGTGCGCTTGGCGGCGCGGCCCATCTTCTGCGGCACGCTGGTGAACGCGCCCAGATCGTCGTTGATGATGGCCTGGCGCGTGATGCCGAACAGCTTGCCGTAGGTGGCGAGCACGATGCTCTGGCCGTTCTTGCCGAACGTGCCGTATTTGTATTCGCCGTCTTCCGGGATCCGGTCCAGATCGGAGAAGAAGCCCAGGCCGGCCTTGCTGGCCTCGCGGAAATCGGTGAGCGTGCCGGCGCGGGTCCACTGGTCGAAGGTTTCCGGCGCCTCATCGTAGCCGCGCAACAGCGAGGCACGGGCGGTGCTGGTAAGCAGCGCCGGGAAATCGCTGGTGCTGGTGAAGGCGGTGGCCACCACATCCATGGAGCTCATGCCACGGCCACGGCCGCCGCTGCTGCGCTCGACTGCCGCGCGCGCGATCTCGATCAGGCGGTAGCCGCGCATGGGGTTCTCGCCGTCGGCCTGCACCACGCCGGCGCGCGAGAGGATGGCGTTTTCGCCGGCGGCGCGGAACTTGTCCGACTCGTCGGCGACCAGTTCGACGCGCGCGTTGCTGGCGATCGGCACGGTTTGCGCGCCGATCTTGTCCAGCACCTGCTGGCGCACGCGGTCGACGGCCATGGACGGGTCGGCCAGGGCGGCGGTGTAGATGGCCTGCACGCCATCGCGCTGCAGGTACGGGGTCACCAGCGCGGTGATCTCGTCGTTGCGCGCGCGCAGGGCGGCGTGCACCTCGGCGGCGGTGGCCTGGGGCGCGGGCGCACCACCGGCACCGCGGGCGCCATCGGAGGGGTCGGCAGCCTGCTCGCGCAGGGACGCCATGGCGGCGAACAGCTTGCGTACTTTCATCGTGAGGTCTCCATCGTTGGCCGAAGCGGCCGTGGTAAGGGCGGCGACAAGTGCCCGTTGACCGCTGGCGGATGCCAGCGCGGATTGCAGGGATTCCAGGTTGATGCCCTCGGGCACCACCAAACGCGGTTTGCTGGCGCGTGGCAGCGCGCGCGGGTGTTTGCCCGCGGCGGACATGGCGATCTGGCGGATGTGATCCGGCGCGCCGGCGAGCAGGCGGCTGACGCCGGCGGCGCGGGCCTGCGACTCGTCATCCGTGGCAGTGTCGTCGAGCGCGTCGATCAGCGCGTCGGCGAAGCCCTCCGCCACGGCTTGCTCGCCGGTGTAGTAGTGGTCGTGGCCATCGGCCAGCAGCGCGAGCATGTCGGCACGCGGGCGGCCGGACTTGCCGGCGTAGGCGCCGGCCATGGCCGAGGCGTAGGTGTCGAGCACGTCGGCCATGGTGCGCATGTCTTGCGCGTTGCCCTGGGCGTAGCCCCACGGCGCGTGGATCATCAGCAGCGAGGTGGCGGGCATCTGCACGTCGTCGCCGGCCATCGCGATCAGGCTGGCGCTGGACATGGCCACGCCGTCGATGGTGACGACCTTGCGCGCGCTGTGACGCTTGAGCGCGTTGTAGATGGCAATGCCATCGCTCACGCTGCCGCCGTAGCTGTTGATGCGCACATTGATCTGGGTGACTTCGGCATCCAGCGCCTGCAGCTGTTGCACCACGCTGAGTGCGGTGACGGACTCGCCCCACCAGCTGTCGCCGATGTCGCCGTACACCAGCAGCTCGTATTCGGTGCTGGAGGCGGCGACCGGACGCAACACCATCAGCGGTCGGATGGTGGGCAGGTTGGAGGCGCCGCGATCGGTGTCGGCGAATGCGGCACACGGGCGGGCGGCGGAAGCGGAACACATGGCGACGGCCATGGCGGCGGCAAGCAGAGTCGGTTTCATGCGGTTTCCTCGGCGGGCGCCGGCGGCGCCGCGGTGGTCTGGTTGCTGGCGCCAAGGTCGGCCTTGAGTCCGGCGGCTTCTTGCGCTTCGCGCCACTGTTTTTCGGCGCGCAACACGTCGCGCGGGTTGCGGCCGAGCTTGCGGACGATTTCCGTGCCCGGCACCCACAGGTTGCGTTCCTGCATTTCCCAGGCGGTGGCCTCTTTCGCGGGGTCGATCCACGGCATGGATGGCGGGATGTACAGGGCATTCGTGAGCCCGGCAAAGGTCACGCCGCGCGGCACGCGGATCAGCCCGGCGGTGAGGCACATGCCGACGAAGCGCGCGTAAACCTCAGCGGTGTGCTGGTCGATGAAGGCTTGGCTGAGCACCTGGTACGCGGCCCACTGCTCGACCAGTTCTTGCCGCTGCGCGCTATACGTGCCGTTGTAGTTCTTGCTGGCGCTGCTGTAGCTGACATCGGTGCCGGCGGAGACGGCGCGCAATTGGCCATCGCGCCAGCTGACGGCGTTGGGGTTGGGCCGGTTGCTGTCGATGGTGCCGATGTCTTCGCCGGGCACCAGCGAGTCGAACACCATGCCGGGCTCGAAGTGCATCGTGCGCTCAGCGCTGGCCGGCGTTTCGTAGCTCTGCGCATCGCCCTTCTTGATGAAGGCCGCCATGCTCGCCGCGATCTTGGCGGCGATGCGCTCGCTTTCCTCGTAGTCTTTCAGGTCATCCAGGCGGCTGAGCACGCTGGCAAACATGGACACGCCGCGGCGCTGGCCGAAACGGTCGATCAGCTTGATGTGGCCGATGTTTTCAGTGGGGACGGCCTTGAGTTCCGGGTACGCGGTAAGCCGCGCACCGGGATGGGTCTTGTAGACCCAATACGTGACGGGCCGATTCCACGCGTTGGCCTGCACGCCCTGGATGATGTTGCGACCCGGGTCGTTGAAATCCATCGGGACCATGTCGGACTCGAGGTATTCCAGCGAGAACGGCACGGTGCTGGCGTGGGTGAGGCCAGGCACGTTGCCCTCGACGTACTGGCACAGCGCTTCGCCGTCACGAATCCAGCTGCGGCAGGCAAGCTGTTCCGCGCGGGCGCGGTTGAGTTCGCCGGTGACTTCGGGCGCACGGCTCCACGTTTCGTACAGATCGGTGATCTGCTGCGCCAGGCCTTCCAGCACATTGCCCTGCGCGTCGCGCGGCTGCGGCTCGACGCCGATGCCGTTGGCGCCGACGACGTTGCGCACCAGCACGTTGAGGATGCCGCGGCTGATGTCGTGGTTGCGATCGAGGCTGCGCGCCATGTCGCGCAGCGGCACCTGCGCTCCATTGGCTACGGTGTTGCCGTCGCCGTGGTCACGCGCCCGCTTGCGCAGGCGGCTGGATTGGGTGGCCTCGTAAGCGTTGCCGTAGGCCGCCACGCGGTAACGCGCGGCGGCGCGGCGGGCGGCCCAGCCAGGGGAAACCGCGAGGATGCCGCGATCCAGCAGGGGCAGCTTGGCGCTCACGCGTTGCGGCCCCAGCAGTTGTCGGCGCGGTGGCCAGTGAAGTTGGCCAGACTGACACCGACGCCGCCACCCCGCTGCTCCGCCGACACCTTGCGTTCCCATTCGCGGCGGCCGGCCTGCACCATGGACAGGTCCGCGCGGGTGAGCTTGCGCTCACCCCACTGGTAGGACTGCCCGCTGAGAATCGCGGTCTCGGCGGCCAAATAGTGCGCGAGCATGTCGGCGGCGGTGGTCATGCTGGCCACTTTCACCGCGTTGTTGTGCCAGATTTATCAGACGGGTGGCACTGCGCGCGCGGGGGCGTGCTGGCTAAGGATGCGGTAGTACGTGCGTCGGCTGATGGCGAACTCGCGCAGGATCTGTTTCAGCGGCACGCCGGCATCGCGGGCGGCGATGATCTCCTGCACCGGACGGCGGGTGTAAGGCTGCGGGATGTACAGCAGCTCGCCGCCGTATTGCTGCTGCAAGTAGCGCACGATCGGCGCGGCCACGTCGGTGGCTTGCGCCGGTGGCATGCCTTTGGCGCGCTGCAGCGCTTCGGCAAGCTCGCCCAGCAGGGCTTCGGAAGGACTGAAATCGGGAGCATTCATCGGCTCATCCAGTCGGCGGAGGCGAAGGGGTTGGCGCGAGGCGCGGCGGCGGGCGTGGTTCCATGTGGAACGGCGACGGCGGGCGGCGGTGCGGGCAATGCGATGCGCTCGGGCGCCGGTGCCACGGTCGCCGGCGGCTTGGCCACGAAAAGATCATCGTTGACCGGCTCTAGTTTGGTTTCCAGCGCGGCCCAATCCGCTTCGCGTTTGACGTGGATGCGGATGCCGGGGCTCAGCGCCGCGGCGTAGGCGTAGACCAGGGTATCCAGTGCCTCATTGCGCGCGCCCTTTTTCTTGAGCCAGCGCTTGGCGGCCAGGTCATAGCGCTCGGCGGTGAGCATGGTGTAGTAGTCGTCGGGCAGGTCGGCCGGAAAGTGGATCAGGCGGGATTCCTCTTCGCGGTCGGTGTCGCCCAGCAGACGCTGCATGAGCGTGCTCTTGGCCGAGTTGACGCCCAGCACCCACAGGTTGATGCCGCGGCGCTGGGTGCGGCCTTTCTTGTCGGATTCCTGTTTGCTCGCGCGGCCGATGATGGGGCGCGTGGCGTCCTTGCTGCCTTTGATCGCCATCACGCCTTGCGACTGGCGCGGGCGCACGGCGTTGTAGACCTCTTGCGTCCAGTTGCCGGAGTCGACGGCCGCGGCGCTGATGTGCAGGGTGATGCCGGCGGCGTTGGCCACGGGTTGCGCGAGGAAATCCCACAGCACGCTCCAGTCTTCCTTGCGCGTGGGGTCGGCGGGAAGCTCGACGTAGTCGACGATCCACGCCTGCTCATTGCGGCCCCAGGCGACGATCTGCACAGCAAAGCGGTTGACCTGCACGTCGACGCCCGCGGTGAGGATGAAGCCGCCGCGCGGCACCGTGCGCCGCACCCACTTGCCGGCGCGCTGCTGCAGGTCGGTGGCTTCGACTTTCTGGCTGGCGCCTTCGAAGGCCTCGCCGAGGATGGTGTTGACGAAGACGACTTCCTTCGCGGGATCCTTGCGTGCCTCGGCGCGCATGTCCGCGATTTCCTGCCAGGTGTAGCCGAGGCCGATGGCCGCATAGGCCGACCAGATGTGGAAGCTGCGGTGGTGTGCGCTGCGTTCGGGACGCCCGGCAATCCACTCACCGGCTTCGAGCATGCGGGTTTTGTGGTGCTCTTGGATAAGCTGGCCGCAGTGCAGGCAGAGGAACTGACCGTCGTCGGTGAGCTGGTCGATCACCAGCACTTGCTTCACGCCGCAGTGCGGGCACGGCACGTGGTAGCGGCTCTGGTCGCCGTCATCGTAGGCCGTGCTGATGGCGCAGGCATCCTTGATGGTGGCGGAGCTGATGCGC
This sequence comes from uncultured Rhodanobacter sp., assembly GCA_937906285.1. GTDB lineage: Bacteria > Pseudomonadota > Gammaproteobacteria > Xanthomonadales > Rhodanobacteraceae > Rhodanobacter. Next base: position 18,288 of record CALCWL010000012.1, read on the forward strand.
AGGATTTTCCGCCGCACGAAACTCGACGTGCGGCGCAGGGCCTGCTGTTCGGCGCCGCCCTGGTCGTCCAGGTCAGTGGGGTACTTCGACAGCTCATCGAGGATCAGGTACATGATCGGCATCGACGCCAGCGACGCCGAACTGTTGGCGCCGCTCAACACCAGCACGCCGCCAGGGAATTTCTTCACCAGGGTGGTGTTGCCGCTGTCGCGGCTGCGCGCCGGCGGGATGCGCTCTTGCAACACGGGCATCAGGGCGATGGCGGGCGCTAGGCGCTGGTCGCTGAACTTGCGGGCCGTGTCGATCGTCGGCAGCACGTACATCACCGGGCCCGGCGCGTGCTCGATGATGTAGCCCAGCCAGTTGATGCCGACCTCGGTACCGCCGACCTGCGTCGATTTCTTGATGGTGGTTTCGCGCACCGTCGATTCGCGGTGCAGGCAATCCATGATCTCCCGCAGGAACGGCATGCGGCTGGTGTACCAGTCGCCCGCTTCGCTGGAGCCTTCCTTGGGCAGCTTGCGGTAGCGGTCGGCCCAGGCGCTCAGCGTGATCGGCTCGGGGACGGTCCAGCCTCGCCGCCAGCTCTCGGCGACCAGGTCGGCGCCGGAAGGCAGGTCGACGTCAAGGGTGTCGAGGTCGAACATCACGCCACCCTTTCCATGGCTTCCGGCAGGCCCGGCAGCGCGCCCAGCATCGCCACGCGGATCTTCGTGGTGTGCTCGGTCAGCAGAGCGTGCACGCGCGCGACGTCGGACTCGGCGGCCAGCTGCGAGGCCAGGCGGTCGGCCAGGGCGTCCAGCGCCTCCATGGCCTGGCGCGATAGCCCGAAGATCGCCGCGGCAACCTCTTCCTTGCGCACCAGCTGGCCGACCTTCTCCGCAAGCTCCAGTTCGGCGATGCGCGCTTTGGCGATGCGTTCGCGCCGCGCGGCTTCCTTGTACGTCTGATGGCCCACCGTCCGCTGGCCATCCTGCCCCGCGGCAGCGCCGGATTCCGCGCGCTCGGCAGCGCCTGGCCGACGGTCGCCGCCGCGCGCAGGATCGCGCGTGGATTCGATCAGCCGGTCAGTGGCCTCGACGTTGACCTTGCCGGCCTTCGTCAACACCAGCCGACCCTGCCGCGCCAACTTGCTCACGTAAGCCGGCGAGCAGCCGCGGGCCTGGGCATATTCGGATTTGCTCAACTCCGTCATGCCGCCACCCCATTGAACTCACCGGATGAACCGGCAAGGGGTGCGTTGAACCATAGTTCAAGCCCTGCAACTAGCGAGAGATTGCGCGCCAGTTGACCCGTGTTTACCCGAGCCGGGGAGTACCTTTTAACATTTGGTTCAGGTTGGCGTTCAGGTTCGCGGCCACCCCTTGAAACCGCATCAGAACGCCATTTGCCCGACCTGACCGACCTGCGTGCTAAGAGGTCGGGCAGCCGAAAACCTCGCCACCGCTTGCATTGCCCAACCTGCCCAACCTGCCCAACCTGTTTACGCACATATGGCTGATTGCAGGAACCTTGCATACCTATACACGCGAGAACACCGGAAAGGTCGGGTAGGTTGGGCAAACCCATACGGGGCAACGGCCCAGAGGTTGGGCAGAGGTTGGGCAGAGGTTGGGCAGGTTGGGCAATACCGGACGCACTGCCGCGCCATCGGGCGCTAGAACGGCACATCACTACCTCCCCCACTACCAGCCTGCGGCAGCGGCACCCATCGGCGCTCTCGGTAGCCGTTGACCATGACCCTGGCGTGCTCCCATCGCAGCCGCCGCATGATCGCCGCCACCCTCATTTGTTCGGGCTTGCCGTGCTTCCCCACGTCGATGTTCAATGCCCAGCTCAGCAGCTCAGCAGTCGTGGTCCACGGCACCGCCTGGCCGTTGCCTGCCATCGAGATGCGCGGCGGGTAGGCGCTGTCCATCATCTTGCCGGCCAGCCAGCGTTGGATGATGCCCTGCCAGCTGTCCTCAGCGAACCGTTCTTCCTGCTGCTCCACGGCATCGGGCGGCAGTTGCCACCAGGGGTAGCCTTGTCGGAACAGCGCCACCGCCTCGGCCCACAACTGGTCGCGCTGCGCCGCGATGCCTGCGATGTCGACGTGGTCCACCACCACCGGCAGGAAGCGCCGCCCACCGCTCGCGTCGCGCAGGTATTCGTGTTCGTTCGTAGTGCCCACGAACACGCACTCGCGCCGGAACGACCGCGCCACGCGCCCATAGCTTGGCCGGTAGGTATCGAAGCGCGACGTGATCGCCTGCTTGACCTTCGTCACATCCGCCTTCGTGAAGCTGTCCATCTCTCCGATCTCGACGCACCAGCGCCCGCGCAGGCTCTGGTAGAAGTCTTTGCCGCTGGGCGACTCCATCGACTCCGCATACCACTCGGCGCCAAACAGCTCGCGCACGGCCGACGTCTTGCCGCGGCCCTGCTCGCCTTCCAGCACCAGCATGAAGTCGACCTGCGCGCCGTTGTGGCGCACCTTCGGATCCGCCCACAAGATACGCGCCACCGCACTCACCAGAAAGCATCGCGCGGCCTGGCGCGTATATGGCGTGTCCACGGTGGAGAACAGCGTAGGGAACATCGCGTCGATGCGCGCCATGCCATCCCATTTCAGCGCGGTCAGGTACTCCCGCACCGGATGCACCTTGCTGCGCCGGGCCATCGCTTCGACACAATCCATCACCATGTCGCGCTTCACGCTCAGCGTATAGCGCAGAGGACTACCCAACCAGCCCGCCAGCTCAGTGCCGTCCTGGTCGGTGAACTCATTGCGCTCGCCGCCCGCCCATACCGGGTCGCGGGTGAGCCGCACGATGTTGTTGAATTCGTCCAGGCTGAATAACCCCTCAAGCGCGGGATCATGCTCCAGCACCAGCAGCGTGTTGTGCGTGGTGGATTCCGGCTTGCCCGTCGTGGTGCGCGTCAGGTCGTTCGACCATTCGCCCGGCGGGCTGTACCCGCCGCCACCCGAGCCGCCGCGGCCGCGCCCACCACCACCCCCGCGTTTCTGCTGGCGCTGGCCGATGGGCACGACTACCTTTTGAGGCTCAGTCATGCCATCACCCGCCGCGTCTCCCGCACTTCCACCCGCTTCACGCGCGACTTTGCCCACAGCGCGATCTGTTTGGCCGTCCAACCGTCGGCTACCGCATCGGCAATGTCCCAACCCTTTTGCATGCCGTTGGTATCGATCACACGCAGGCTGCGCACCCCGGCCGCATGGGCCAGTTGCGCCACGCCTTCATGCAACAAGCCGCTGCCGTCGATATAGCCGAGCATGGCGCCTACGCCATCCAGCGCGTCCGGCCACAGCACCACGTCACGCCCTTCCAGCGGGCTGAAATCGGTGTGCTTCACGCCGTGGCTGCCACCCATCCAGGTAGTCACGGCATACATGGGCAGTGCGCCAGCACCGACCGTCGCGCATTTTTCGCCTTCCACCATCAGCACCGGCGCGTCGGGCTTTGCTGCCAGCACGTCCAGGCCGAACAGCGGCCGCGGATCGGGGAACGGCTGCAGGCACCAGCGCGCCTCGCCCGTCGGCCCGATGCACCACGTCACGGCCGGCGTGATCTTGCCGTCCGGCATGTCCACCCGCAACACGTAGCCCAGCAGCGCGCCATCAGGATCTCGATACGCATCCGCGCGCGAAGGTGTCAGCCCTTCCCACCAGCGCCCGCGTTTGAGATTCCACACGCGGCCTTTCACGCCCGGCACCCACCGCGGCGCGTCTTCCGGTACCGGGCAAATCGGTATCCACAACTCATCATCCACGCGGTCACGCACACGCGGGGTGGCCGCGACCGCGCGGCGCGCCGTCATGCCCACGTCGTGGCCGCCCAGCTTGTGGCACGCCGTGACGAAATCCACGCCCTCATGCGCCATCACAAACCCGATCGCATCGAAGTGCGCGCCGCACCCGAAACAATGCACAAAGCCTTTCTTCGGAGCCACAGTGAACGACGGCGAGTTCTCCGAATGGAACGGGCACAGCCCGGTGTATTCCTTGCCGGCCTTTTTCAGCGTCACGCCATGCCGCGTCACCACGTCGACCAAGTCGACGCGTGCCAGCAAGGCCGCCACGTTGATCACCTGATGCATGCGCGCCCCCTCGCCCACTGCAAGGTCTGCAGCACATCTCGCACCAGCGGCCCTCTGCCCTGTCCGTCACGCGCGTAGGTCGCGAACAGCTGCGCCAGGCAATCGCGCAACAACACCTCATCGCTGCGCTGAGCGCATCGCGCGACCGCGATCGTGCCGCAGGGCCACAAGTAAACACGCACGCCTCCGCGCCGCCACGCGCGCTCGCAAATCGCACCGGCGACGCGGCGCAGATCCGTGCCCGGCCGAAATACACACAGCGCCGGCCCCACGTTCCCCACGCCGGCCGGCACGGGTGATACCCACGCGGTCACCGGCGCACCTTGAGCGGCAGTTGCGCCTGCCTCGGCGCGCTCTCCGCGGCCAGGCTCGCGCGGGCTTGCGCCAGTTCCTCCGCCGTACAGCCCAGCAAGAACATCCGCTCGATCTGCGCGATGGCCGCGCGCGCCGCCGGCGAGGGCGGCCGTTTGCCGTGCCTGCATGTCAGACGGCCCCGCGCGCGCATGTCTGCGCCCTTCGTTCGCTGGCTCGCTGGCAGTCGATGCACAACTGCGCGCCCATCCGCTGCCGCACCGGCAAAATCGGCGCCCCGCAGTCGAGGTTCGCGCAATGCGTGCGTCCGGGCTGCGCCGGTGCGCGAGCCTGCAGCGCGTGGTCCACGTCCTCCTGCTGCCGCTGCTGGGCCAGTTCGATCACATCCATGTCAGCGCCCCCGCTTCGCCGCGGGCAAGCCTGCGGCCGCCATCAGCGCCGGCAGAACATCGGCCAGTGCGGCGAGCTTCGCAAGCGCTTCCTGCTGCGTCACCGCCGGGTCGCGCAGATACTTGTCGACCAGGTAGTACACCGGTGACACATCACCGGTCTTGTCGATGTACGTTTCCAGCTCATCAACCGTCATGCCGCGAACCTTGCCCGCACTGTCCATACCGGCCAGCTTTTCGGTGAGCCGCGACGGCGAAAGATCCATCTTCCCGGCCACCGTCACCAGACCTCGCTGGTGCACCTGGCCTGTCAGGTGATCTCTCAGACAGCGCGATTTCGCCGCCAGTCCGGGTTCAAACGTCAAACTCATCTGCTGCATTGCTTGCCCCTTGGGTTTTCCGGGGAACACGTGTTCCCAAGAAAACCCCTGCATGCCTGAAAAAATGCGGCGCATGCGCACCGCACCGAAAACACATTCACCCCGCCATTCGCATTTCGTCCGGCTCCGCCACCGTCATCGCTCCGGATGCCGGATACAGGTCAGGCCGCAACTGATGGCACGTCACCGCACCGTCGGTCAGCACTTCGATCGCCACGCATCGGTTGGGCGGCACCTGGCCACGTTTGCGCCACTCGGAAATCGAAGGCGACTTGATCTTCAGGGCGGCGGCCAGGCGGTCCTGGCTGCCCAGCAATGCGCAGGCGCGGTCGAGGTGCGGATTGTTCATAGTGCCAGTGATGTTAGGCCGCACCTAAAACAATTGCAACAGGGCGAGCCTAACTCCCGTTCGAGGACAATTTAGGCAATGACTAAGCACGCGCCCGCGCACGATCCGATGGACTTCGCGATCCGCCTCAAAGAGGCGATGGCTGATGCTGGTGACGACGCCGGCTACGGCGCCGGTTCACGGCTGGCACGCCGTTTCAAGGTGTCAGTTCCGAGTGCCACTGCATGGCTCAACGGCCGCAACTTGCCTGATCCACCCCGTGCCCGCCGGATCGCGGCGTTCTACGGCGTGCGTTTTGAATGGCTCTACTTCGGCGAAGGCGCCAAACGGGGCACTATCGCTGACAGTGACCCGCCGGCCTACGCCGGCGGCATCAAGCTCTCAGCCGAGGAACAAGCCGTATTGCGCGGCTACCAGGCTGCCGATAGCGCATTGCGCGCCGTCGTTGACGCCGCTCTCGGCGTCAAGCATCCACCCGAGCCGCGCGGGAAAAAGCGCTAACGCGCGTTGATTTGTAGGTTCGCGAATCGCTGGCATGATGAAATCTCTACAGGGGACGAATCATCATGCAAATGGACCACACGATTGCCAACCTACCATCCAGCGAGATAGCCACCGAACCCACGGCCGCCTCGCCGCAGCAGGATCTGTCAGCACACGAAGTGCAAGTGATCCTGCAGTACCGTGCCGCCTCGCATGAAACCCGCGAAAGCGTACGCCGGATGCTGGCGCCTTTGATCACTGACTGATGGATTGAGCCGACCCTGAAGGCTTCCGCGGCTCGCCCCGCACCCATACCACCCGACGATTGCAATGCGCGCATTCCGACTGCAATACGGGTAGCAAGCCCAGGCAGTGCGGGCACCGCTTCGCGCGTTGCTGCGCCGCGTCGGGCCCGATCGCCACGATCAGCCACCCCACTGGACCCAGCAGCACGCCCCACACTGCGCCGGCCATCGCGCGGCGCTTCGCCGTGCCGATCACTACACCCACCACTAGGCCCACGCCTGCGCTCACCAGCCACCACAACGTCACGTCGTCCATATGCACCTCCCTGCCATGGCAAGAGTGTGCCGCAAACCGACCGGCGCGGCTGCAAGGCATTCGGGAGCCTAATACGTCCGCCTGAAAAAATTAGGCGTAGCCTATTGCAATAGTTTTAGGTTTGGCCTAAAGTCGCCCCGAGCCGCCATCCAGCGGCCAGGGAGGTCACCATGATCGAACGCGTCGTCACCCACCCCGCGGGCCGCTTCGCCCGCTGCCGTCACTGCAACAGCGAGCCGCGGCACATTCGCACCAGCGGGCGCAGCAGTCGCGAGCCGGTGCAGTTCCTTGCCGCCGCCCAGCGCCACGGGCTCGAGTGCAAGTGCGGCGCCCGCACCGCGCGCCACGACACGCTCCCCGCCGCCGAGGCCGAATGGGGCAGCGATTTCGCCCAGCTCACCTTGCCGCTGCGCCCGTCGCGCCGCCGCAGGGTCGCCTGACCATGGGCGCCACCCTCAACCTGCTCGACTTCGACGCGCACGAGCAGGGCGTGACCTTCACCCAGCGCCCGCACTTCGCCGAAGTGGATCCCGCGCTGGCGCAGCGCGTGCGCGACGAAATGCGCAAACAGGGCATGCGCGTGCCGCTCACCACCGCCGAGGAAGACGCGCTGTTCGACGAAGCCGACCGCCGCTTCCGGGGCCAGGCATGAACACGCGCCCCACTGAAATCCGCCACGCCGCCGACGTGCGCGCGCAGATCGCACTGGAGCGCATGTTTGCCGCCAAACGCGCCCAGCAGGACGCGCGCGAAGCCCGCTACCGCGCCAGCCGCGAGCGTGCCATGCGCTACGCCGAGCGCGAACGCATCCTGCGCGCCTGGCGCCACCCCGCGCCTCGCTCCTTCTGGCAGATCATCGCCGCCGAAGTCGCCGCCGAAGTCGCCGCCGCCAAGAACGTCTGGCAGCAGATCGCGCAGGAAATCGCCGCCGCCCCGATCCACATGAAGGTCGGCACTGCCGTGTTCTTCGGCGCCGGCGCCGGTGCGTGGGTCGCCCTGCTCTGCGGGTGGCTGCGATGAGCGCGGCGGCGGGCGTGCTGGCGGTGCTGGACGAAGCGCAGGACTGGCTCTATCGCAGCAGCGAGAGCCGTGGTGATGATGAGCGCGCCGAAGCCGTCAAACAGGCGCGTGCCGTCATCGCCGAACTGATCGAAGCGGACAAGGAATACGACGCCGCGATCGCTGCAGCCAAAGAACTCAACCGCAAGATCGCCGAGAGCGGCTGGCTCGAGGTTGAGTTCGACGCGTTGCGCAAGAGCGGCGACCGTGTCGTGAAGGCGCAAATGCGCCGCGCAGACGCGCTCGCCAGCCTCGGCGGTGCCGCATGACCACCACGCCTCCGCCCGATCCGCCCGGCGACCCGCGCTTCACCGAACCCGACGTTCCCGCGCCGTGCTACGTGGCGCGCCTGCTCGAAACCACCGCAACCATCCACCACAAGGCCGCACTCGACGTGCAGGCCGAGGATCAACCATGAGCCACTTCCAGAAGATCACCGCCGCCGGCAAGCCGACCAAGCCCAGCGCCAAGACCCACGCAGCGGTCATCGACCAGCGCAACCACCTGATGTGGACGGCCAAGGATATCGGCACCGCCCCCTTCGGCGAGGCACCCGCCCTGGTCGCCGACCTCAACCGGAGCGCGTTCGCCGGCTTCACCGACTGGCGCCTGCCGACAGTCGAGGAATTGCTCACCCTGGTTGACCGCACCCGTCATCACCCGGCCATCGACACCGACGCTTTCCCGAGCTGCAAGGGCGGCTGGTACTGGTCCAGCACGGTCGATGCGGAGTCCCCTTCGGTCTGCGCGTGGGTCGTCTATTTCAACTACGGCGGTTGCGGCCTCAGCTACCAGCTCAACCAAGGCCGCGTCCGGGCCGTGCGTTCGGTGTCGCCGTCGGCGTCCAGTCAGTAA
>CALCWL010000013.1 GCA_937906285.1 uncultured Rhodanobacter sp.
CAGGTAGCCGTTGACCGGGTCGTGCGCGCTGGTCTGGTCGGTGACGGCGTCGGGGCGCACGCCGCGGCGCACCAGCTCCGGCAGCACGTCGGCGGCGTTGCCGAGCAGCGCGATGGATTTCGCTTCGCCCGCCTTCGTGTACTTCGCGATGCGCGCCAGCGCGTCGTCGAGGTCGCTGGCCTGCTCGTCGACGTAGCGGGTCTTCAGGCGGAAGTCGATGCGGCTCTGCTGGCATTCGACGTTGAGGCTGCACATGCCGGCCAGCGAGGCGGCCAGCGGTTGCGCCGCGCCCATGCCGCCGAGGCCGGCGGTGAGCAGCCACTTGCCCTTGAGGTTGCCGGCGTAGTGCTGGCGGCCCATCTCGACGAAGGTTTCGTAGGTGCCCTGGATGATGCCCTGCGAGCCGATGTAGATCCACGAGCCGGCGGTCATCTGGCCGTACATCATCAGGCCCTTTTTATCGAGCTCGTTGAAGTGCTCCCAGGTGGCCCAGTGCGGCACCAGGTTGGAGTTCGCGATCAGCACGCGCGGCGCATCGGGATGCGTGCGGAACACGCCGACCGGCTTGCCGGACTGCACCAGCAACGTCTCGTCGTCGTTCAGTTCGCGCAGGGACCTCAAGATCGCATCAAAGCACTCCCAGTTGCGCGCGGCGCGACCGATGCCGCCGTACACCACCAGTTCCGCCGGGTTCTCCGCCACCTCCGGATCGAGGTTGTTCTGCAGCATGCGGAACGGCGCCTCGCTGAGCCAGCTCTTGCAGCTCAGCTCGGTGCCGCGCGGGGCGCGAATGGTGCGGGTGGTGTCGATACGGGTGGGTGCGTTCATGGAATGGCTTCCGGCAGGTCAGCGTTCGATTATAGCCACGCGATTACGGGCGGCCGCCACGGCAAAGCCGCGCGGACGGCGCTGGCGCAGGCGGCTTGCCCGGTGACCGTTCGGCACTGATCGACGCTGCGCCGGAAGCGACTGCCTGCGCCGATTGACCGGACCCGGCCGGCGGCACAGACTTTCCGGCGGGAACCCGGGCGTGACCGTGAGACGTCACTGTGGGAGGTTGCCATGCATACGACAGGCTTGAAGAGCCAGCTCACCGTCGTCGCCGTGCTGTTCGCTGCCATCGGCAGCGTGCAGGCCGCCGACAAGCCCGCGCCGAGCGATGCGCAGATGATCGCCAGCGCCATGCGCGCCGCGCCGGCGCGCGTGGCGAAGGACGCGACCATCGTCGTCGCGGGTGCGGACGGAAACATGCGCACACTGCGCAAGGGCAGCAACGCGTTCACCTGCATGCCGGACAACCCGACGACGCCGGGGCCGGACCCGATGTGCATGGACGCGAACGCGATGGAGTGGGCAAATGCCTGGATGGCGCACAAACCGCCGCCGACCGGCAAGCTCGGCCTGATGTACATGCTGGAAGGCGGCACGGACGCCAGCAACACCGATCCGTACGCGCAGAAGCCGGACGCGAGCAACCACTGGATCAAGACCGGCCCGCATCTGATGATCGTGGGCGCGGACGCGGCGTTCTACGCGATGTATCCGAAGAGCGCGACCCCGGATACCAGGGTGCCGTACATCATGTGGGCCGACACGCCGTACCAGCACCTGATGGTGCCGACCCGGTGAAGGTTCCACGCAAGCGCAGGACGGCTGCGTGGATCGACGCGGATTGATGCCCTCGGCCGGTCGTCAGTAAGGTCCCGACCGGCCCGTTGCCTGTCCGCGCCCACCGGCTCCGACGGCGGCCACCGCGGCACCGATCTCTATCACCGCAAGTCGATCCGACTCGGCGGTGCTGGTTTGCATGCGTGAACGCCGCTCCCCGCCCCATTCGTTGCGCCACGGCGCATGTAACGAACCGGGTGCTCCCGGCCCGACCCCGTGCGTTCCGGCACTGGTGCAGCGCCGGGTCCGGACGGATGCTGCGCAACAACCCGGCCACCGGAGTCGCCGATGCCACGCTCGATGGGGTTGATCCTGCTGCTTGCCGTCCTGCCCGGCGCGCCCGCGTCGGCCGCGATGGCGCCTGCCGACCGTGCCGCCTGCGAAGTGTGGCAACGCGAACTGGCGTTTGCCCGCAGCGTGCAGCGCCACGATGCCGCGGCGTTTGCCGCGTTCCTCGCCGAAGACAGCGTGTTCGACGCGAACGCGGACAAGCCGGTGCGCGGGCCACAGGCGATCGTGCGGCACTGGACGGCGATCCTTGCCGGCAAGGCGGAACGGCTGGACTGGTATCCGCAGCATGTGGTCGCCAGCGCCGACGGCACGCTGGCGAGTTCCAGCGGGCCATACCTGTTCGAGAACCGCAACGCGACCACGGCGGCGCGGTACACGATCGGGCATTTCTCCACGACCTGGCGGCGCGCGCCGGACGGCGCGTGGCGGGTCGCGTTCGACGGCGGCGACAGCGGTCGGCCGGCCAGCGACAAGGAGGCGGCGGCGTTCCGCCGGGGCCGCCAGCACGCTTGTCCGCGGCCCGTCGCGGTGGTGCTGCCGACGATCCGGCATTGAGGTCCGAAAACGGCCAGTTCCGCGGCCGCCGCGGTGCTAGCCTGCGCGCATGTCCGAATCCCCCACCGCCACCCTGCCCGCACTGGCCGTCTGCGAGCAGGCCCGCCTGAGCCGCGATGCCCGCTTCGACGGGCTGTTCTTCACCGCCGTCACCAGCACGCGCATCTATTGCCGCCCGGTGTGCCCGGCACCGCCGCCGAAGCCGGCGAATATCCGCTACTACGCCAGCGCCGCCGCGGCCGAAGCCGCCGGCTTCCGTCCCTGCCTGCGTTGCCGCCCGGAACTGGCGCCGGGCAATGCGAGCTGGCATCGCGGCGAACACGTGGTGGCACGCGCGCTGAAACTGATCGAGGCCGGCGCACTGAGCGAACGGCCGCTGGTGGAGCTGGCCACGCGCGTGGGCGTCGGCACGCGGCAGTTGCGCCGGTTGTTCGTGACGCACGTCGGCGCGCCGCCGATCGACGTGCACACCACGCGCCGATTGCTGTTCGCCAAGCAATTGCTGACCGAGACCGCGCTGCCGGTGACCGAGGTGGCGCTGGCGTCGGGTTTCGGCAGCCTGCGCCGGTTCAACGCCGCGTTTGCCGCGGCGAACCGGATGCCGCCGCGCGAGCTGCGCCGGCAACCGCGCGCGGCGAGGGGGGCCGCGCTGGTGCTGCGGCTGGGCTATCGCCCGCCCTACGATTTCCAGGCCCTGCTGGGGTTCCTGCGTACGCGCGCGCTGCCGGGCGTGGAACGCGTGGACGAGCACGCCTATGCGCGCGTGTTCGGCGATGCGGATGAAGCCGGCTGGCTGCGCCTGTCCGCGGCGCCGGGCGGCGACCACGCGCTGCAACTCGAATTGCACGGCGCACGCCCCGCGCAATTGCTGCCGCTGGTCACGCGCCTGCGCCGGATGTTCGACCTGGACGCCGACCCGCGCGTGATCGCCGCGACGCTGGGCGCCAGCGCGGTGCTGAAACCGATGCTGCGCCGGCATCCGGGTCAGCGTCTGCCCGGTGGCTGGGACGGTTTCGAGATCGCGGTGCGCGCGGTGCTGGGCCAGCAGGTCAGCGTGGCGGCCGCACGCACGCTGGCCTCGCGCATCGTGCAGCGTCACGGCACGGTGCTCGCGCTGCCGCTGCCGGACGGCCTGGAACGCCTGTTTCCGACCCCGGCGCAACTGGCCGACGCGGACTTGCGCGAGCTCGGCGTCACCACCGCGCGCGCCGCCGCGATCCGCGGCATCGCCCAGGCCCTGCTCGATGGCCGCGTGGATTTCCGCGTGGAGCAGCCGCTGCAGGAATTCGTCGCGCGCTGGGTAGCGCTGCCGGGCATCGGCGAGTGGACCGCGCATTACATGGCAATGCGCGCGCTCAGCCATCCCGATGCATTCCCCGCCGCCGACCTGATCCTGCGCCGCGCGGCGGCCGGCGGCGGCGCCGAACTGGGCACCAAGGCGCTCGCCTCTCTGGCCGAGGCGTGGCGACCGTGGCGCGCCTACGCGGTGATGCATCTGTGGCGCAGCGCTGGCGACGCCGCGACTGCAAAACGGAGCAAGCCATGAACGCCGAAACGATCCACGTCGACGAGATGCCGAGCCCGGTCGGTCGATTGCTGTTGCTGGCCGATGCGCAGGGATTGCGCGAGATCCGCTTCGAGACCGAGCGACACCCGCGGCCGGTATCGCCACACTGGCTGCGGTCGTCGGCGGCGCTCGCGTTCGCGCGCGAGCAACTGGAGGAATACTTCGCCGGCACGCGGACCGGGTTCGACCTGCCTCTGCATCCGCAGGGCACGGCGTTCCAGCTGACGGTGTGGGAGGAACTGGCGCGCATTCCCTACGCCGAGACGATCAGCTACGGCGAGCTGGCGCGCCGCATCGGGCAGCCGCAGGCGATGCGCGCGGTGGGCGCCGCAAACGGCCGCAACCCGCTGCCGATCGTGGTGCCCTGCCATCGCGTGATCGGCAGCAACGGCAGCCTCACCGGCTTCGGTGGCGGCCTGCCGGCGAAACAGTTCCTGCTGGGGTGGGAGCGCCGCATCGCGCACGGCGACCTGTTCGGCGCTGACGACGGGCGCCGCGCGGCGCGTTGATCAACCGCCGCTGCGCGATGATGCCGGCACATCGGTCGGGATCACCCGCGGCAACGTGGAGTGCGCCTGCTGCCGGTCGAGCAGATCCTTGAGCGCGGCGCGATCACGCTCGTGCCGCGCCTGGTCGGCCTGCTCGAGCTGGCGTTGCAACAGCTCGTTCTTCGCGCCCGGACGCTTCGCGTTGTCGGACACGCTCTGCTGCAGCTGCTGCTGCAGCTCGCTCTGGCGCACCTGGTCGCGCAACTGCTGCTGGCGCACGGCGTCGCGGAACGCATCGTTCGGCACCGGCGCCTGGCTGCGCACCGGGGTCGGCGGTGTCACCTGCCCGGCACCCGCGGCGGCGGAAAAGCCGAGCGCCAGCAGCATCGCCGTGCAAGCGAGCATGCGGATGGGCGATGCGTGGGCTGCAATTGTCATGACTCTGCGCGACCATGGGCGTTGCTTTGGCTGAAGTGTGCAACGACCCGCATGAACACAGTGTTTCGCCTGCTGCTTTGCGCAGCCATCGCCGCCTGCGCCGGCTGCGCCCATCTTCCCGCCGCCGATCACGCACCCGACCGCACCGCCGCAAGCGAACCCGCACCGCTGCTGCTGATCTCGATCGACGCCTATCGGTACGACTACATCGACCGCGGCCTCAGCCCCCACCTGGAAATGCTGGCCCGGCACGGCGTGCAGGCCGCCTCGATGCAACCGTCGTTTCCCTCGCTGACGTTTCCGAACCACTACACCCTGGTCACCGGGCTGCGCCCGGACCATCACGGCATCGTCGACAACACCATGTTCGATCCGCAGCTGGGCAAGTTCTCGCTGGGCAACCGCAAGGCGGTCAGCGATGGCCGCTGGTGGGACGAGGCCACGCCGATCTGGGTGACTGCCGACGAACAGGGCGTGCGCACAGCCACGATGTTCTGGCCGGGCTCGGAAGCGGCGATCCACGGCCGCCGCCCCGACTACTGGCGGCCGTTCGACGACAGCGTCAGCGCCGATGCGCGGGTCGACCAGGTGCTGGCCTGGCTCGACCTGCCGCCAGCCACGCGGCCGCGTTTCCTGACCCTGTACTTCGACGCGGTCGACCACGCCGGCCACAAGTACGGCCCCGACTCGCCGCAACTCGACGCCGCACTGCGCGCCACGGATGCGGCACTTGGCCGACTGCTGCAAGGGCTGAAGCAGCGCGGGCTGTTCCAGCGCATCAATCTGATCGTGCTGTCCGACCACGGCATGGCCGCGGTGCCGGCCGGCAACACCGTGCTGCTGGACGACCTGCTGCCGCTGGACCAGGTGCAACTGGTGAGCGAGGGCATCGTGGCCGGCTTCAATCCGCGCTCCGACAGCGCGGAAGACCGCACCCGCTTCGCCGCGATCGAACGCAAGCTGGAACAGCCGCAGCAGCACATGCGCTGCTGGGACAAGACCCGGGTGCCGGCGCGCTTCGACTACGGCAGCAATCCGCGGGTGCCGCAGCTGATCTGCCTGGCGAACGTGCACTGGCGCATCGCCAGCCGCGCCAAGCTGGCCGCGAAGAAAGACCCGCCCAGCCTCGGCAACCACGGCTACGACAACGCCGAGCCCGACATGCAGGCGATCTTCATCGCGCACGGACCGGCGTTTCGTGTCGGCGCGAAAGTCCCGGCGTTCCCGAACGTGGACGTCTATCCGCTGCTGACCCATCTGCTCGGGCTTCCAGCAGCCGCGAACGACGGCGACTACGACGCGGTGAAGGGGATGTTGCGGCAAGGCCGAGAATAGGGAATAGGGAATCGAGAATAGGAAGAGCCGAAGCACGCGCTTTGCGTTTTCTATTTCCTATCCCCTATTCCCGGCTCTCACCCCATCGCGCCCTTGCTCATCGGCGTCGGCGAGGTGGCCACATTGACCAGCGGCGGCAGGCGGAACAGCCACAGTGCGATCAGCAAGCCGAGCAAGACGAGTACGCCGACAAACAGCGCCACGCCGGCCCAGCCGTGCGAAGCGTAGAACAAGCCGCCGCTGGCACCGGCGATGCTGGATCCCATGTAGTAGCAGAACAGGTACACCGACGCGGCCTGTGCTTTCGCCGCGCCGGCGCGACGACCGACCCAGCTGCTGACGATCGAGTGGCCGCCGAAGAAACCGAACGTCACCGCCACGATGCCGGCCATCACCAGCCACAGCGGTTGCGCCGTGGTCAGCGCCACCCCCGCCAGCATCAGCGCCAGCGCCGTCCACAGCACCTTGCGCCGGCCCAGCTTGCCGGCCAGGTGGCCCATCCACGCCGAGCTGAACGTGCCCACCAGATAGATGCCGAAGATCAGGCCCACGACTGCCTGGCTCAAGTTGTACGGCGGCGCCAGCAGCCGATAGCCGAGATAGTTGTAGACGGTGACGAACGCGCCGAGCAGCAGGAAGCCTTCGACGAACAGCCACGGCAAACCGCGGTCATGGAAGATGCCGTTGAAGCGTCCCGCGACCGTGCGCCAGCGCAACGGCTGCGGCGTGAAATGCCGCGACGCCGGCAGCATCCGCCAGAACACCAGCGCGGCGACGAGGCCGATCACCGCCACCACGGCCACCCCGACGCGCCAGCCGAAGAAGTCCGCCAGCACGCCGGTGATCAGCCGCCCGCCCATGCCGCCGACGGCACTGCCGCTGATGTACAGGCCCATGCCCAGGCCGATCGATTCGACGTGCATCTCCTCGCTGAGGTAGGTCATCGCCACCGCCGGCAGCCCGCTCAGGGTCAGCCCCAGCAGCGTGCGCACCACCAGCAGTGCGGTCCAGTCCGGCATCATCGCAGTCACCAGCACCAGCACCGCCGAGCTGAGCAGCGAGGCCACCATCAGCGACTTGCGTCCCCATGCATCGGACAGCGCGCCGGCGAACAGCATCGCGAACGCCAGCACGCCGGTGGTCAGCGACAACGACAGCGCCGCGCCCGCCTCGCTCACCCCGTAGTGCCGGCTGAACTCCGGCATCAGCGGTTGCACGCAATACAGCAGGCCGAAGGTGGCGAAACCGGCGGCGAACAACGCGAGATTGGTGCGACGGAAGTCTGCTGTGCCGTGGTGGATGTAGCGCGCGTCGGCGTCCGTGGATGAGGGCGCCGCTGCGGGCATCGAAGCTGTCGTCACGTCACTGCCTGCACTGCGGCACGAACCGGAAGGGTCGGAGAGCTTAGCGTACCCGCCGCGCGAAGAACGCGATGATCAGGCCGTACAGCAGCATTGCCAGTACGTTCTCGAGCAGCGACAGCGCCGTGAAATGGGGATTCTTCGCGGCCGACAGCGGCACCACCACGAACTCCATCACCACGAAGACCACCACGCCGTAAGCGAGGCCCGCGGGGATCCAGCGACGGCACATCCACGCCAGGCGTTGCCCGGCCAGCACGAAGATCGCCGCGATCAGCAGCGACATCGCCCATTGCAGCAGCAGCCCCAGCAGCGACACCGGCAACCCGCCGGCGAACGCCGCGCGGCCGAGCAGGCCGCTGGCGATCGCGCGCAGGATGACGAGCGGATCGACCTGGTTGATCAGCGCCGCGACTAGGACGTCGAGCGAACCGGCGACGAAGCCGCCGTAGAGAACGGCACGTCGCGGCGAAGGAGGGATGACTGTCGGCACGGGCTTCTCCTGCAGGCGGTCCGGAACGTTCCGGAATACGCTATCGCCACGATGCCTGCACGTGCCGGCAGTCATGTCTTTCAGGCACTGCGGTCGCCGCGCAACGCGCGCACGGCCTCGTCATGCCCGGCCGCGCCGCGCCCGCTGAGCCAGCCGAACAGCGCGATGCCGACGATGATCGCCAGCGCGCCGAACGCGGCGTAGCCGTGCGGCCACGCCTCGCCGAGCAACAGCACGCCGAGCAGCGTGGCGAACAGCAGCTCGGCCGCCTGCATCGCCTCCACTGCGGCCAGCGCGGTCGGCTCGCGGCGCACCATGTCGGTGGCGCGGAAAAACAGGATCGTGGCGATGGTGCCCGAGGACAGCGCCACGCCGCCGGCCAGCAGCGCCTCGCGCAAGCTCGGCGGACCGACGGTGAACCAGGCAACCAGCGCGAACGCCAGCCACAGCGGCCAGCTGCACAGCGTCATGCCGAACACCCGCTGCACCGCGTTGAGCCGTGTGCCGCACTGTTCCAGGTGCAGCAGCAGCTTGCGGTTGCCCAGCGGATAGGCGAACGCGGACAGCACCACCGCGCCGATCGCCAGCCAGTCGCCGGCGCGCAAGTGGCCCTGCGCATGGCCCCACTGCAGCGCGAACACGCCGGCCACGATCAGCGCGCCGAGCGCGAGCGTGCGCCCGGCCAGCCGGCGCCGTTCGTCGCGATAGATCAGCGGCGCCAGCAGCGGCCCGGCCAGCACGGTGGTCTGGAAGCTGCCGGCAACCAGCCACGACGGCCCGCTGCTGGCCGCCCAGGTCAGCGGCACGCCGAACAGCACGAAACCCACGCCGCTCCACAGCAGCCAGGGCCGCGCATGCCGGCGCAGCTCGTGCGGCAGTTCGCCCAGTCCGCCCTGCAGTGGCAGCACCACGGCCAGCAGCGGCAACGTGATCAGGTAGCGCAGGATCACCGCCCACGCCCAATGCCCGCCGCCGGCGACCAGGCTGCGGTTGAGCACGTAGGTGAGCGTGAAGAACAGCGCCGAGCACAGCGCCAGTCCTACCGCGGCAAGGGCATGGGTGCGCATGCGGCGCCATCGGGCAAAACGCGAGTGTGACAAATCGCGCTGCGTCTGCGAAGCATCCGGTACGGCCGCGGGAGTGCATGCGAAACGCCCGCCGTGGCAGGCGGGCGTTCCGGTCAATCAATGGCGGACAGAAGCCGGCTCAATTCCAGCGGCCGCCGCTGCCGCCCAGGCTGTAGCGGCCGGCGCCGAGCAGCATGATCGCCAGCGCGGTGCCGAAATACATGCCCTGCAGCTCCAGCGCCCAGCCGCCGGTGTCGGCCAGCGTGGCGAGCTGGCCCATATGCACCAGCCCGATCGCCACCAGCATGTTGATCACGATGATCAGCCCGCCGACCCGCGTCCAGTAACCGAGCAGCAGCATCAGCGGCGCGACCACCTCGCCCACGTACACGCCATAGGCGATGAACGACGGCAGGCCGGCACCGGTCACCACGCCGAGGATGTAACCCGGCCCGTGGATCAGCTTGGACACGCCATGGAACAGGATCAGCACGCCCAGCACGACACGAAGCAGCAACTTGCCCAGATCCGCAGAACTTTGCATGAGACTCCCCCTTTGGTGGTTTCGGAAAACCGTCGTCGACGACCCGCAACGCCGACACAGGCTAAACCGATTGCTCAGCCACCGCACGGGCCGATCCCCGCGAGCGGCGCAGTGCCTTCACGGCGACGCGGCCAGCGAGCGCACGCGCAGCCCGTCGACGATGCGATCGTCCGGATACGCGACCACGCGCTCGCCCTGGCGCAGGCCCGCCACGATCTCCGTCGCGCCATCGCCCTGCATCCCTGGAGTGACCTCCGTCAGCCGCGCACGGCCGCCCGTCACGCGATACACCGCCCAGCGCCGGCCGTCGCGGAACAGCGCGCTGGACGGCACCTGCAGCACGTCGGGGCGACGCCCCACCTCGAACTCCACCTCGACCCGGTAGCCGTCGCCCAGCGACGCCCACTGCGCGCGCGGCGCGGTGATGTCCAGCCACACCAGGGTGCGCTGCTCCTCCACGCCCAGCGCCGAGATCTTGGTGAAACCGCCCGGCTCGATCCGCGTCACCCGCGCCGGCAGCGCGTCCGCGCCGCCCCAGCGCAGGATCCGCGCCGGCGACCCCGGCCGCAGCGCGATGGCCTGCTGCGACAGCGCCTGCACCATCACCTCGAGCTGGCGCAGATCGCCCAGTTCCAGCAGCGACTGCCCGGCCTGCACCGGCGCCGTGCTTTCCTGGAAGCGATGCAGGACCACGCCGTCGATCGGCGCACGCAGCTCGACCACCTGCCCGCCGCTGCGGCCCTGCCCGGACAGCAGCGCCGTCAGCGCCGCACGCTGCTGCCCGGCGGCGCGCCGTTCGGCCTGCGCCGCCGCGGCGGCCGCCTGCGCGCGGGCCAGTCGCGCCTCGACTTCATCGAGCGCGGCCACGCTCACCACGCCGGACGCGCCGAGCGTGCGCATGCGGAGCGCGTCGCGCGCGGCCAGCCCGGCATCGGCCTGGGCGGCCGCCAGCCGCTGCTGCGCGGCCTGCATCGAGGCCTGTGCGGCCTGCTCCTCGGCCAGCAGACGGGTGCGGTTGGCCGGGTCCAGCAAGGCGCCCTGCAGCGGCTCGATCACCGCCACCACCTGCCCGGCCTTCACCGCGTCGCCCTGCAGCAGGTCGATCCGCCGCAGTGTGCCGGCGATCGGCGCCGACAGCAGCCAGCGCCGCGGCAACTGGGTGCGGCCCTCTTCCTCGAAGCGCTGCACCAGCGGGCCGCGCGTGACCGCCGCCACGTCGAGCGAGCGCGGCGCGGTCTGCAGCGCCCACCACGCCGCGGCGGCGATGGCGGCGACCGCGACGGCGGCAACGATCCAGCGGTGGCGCTTCACGCTCATCGGGCACTCCTCACTCGCGGGTCTTCAATACGGCGATCAGGTCCAGCCGCGCAATGCGCCGGTGCACCAGCAGCGCGGAAACCACGCTGGCGCCGAGCACCATCAGCCCGGCGAACGCGTAAGTGGCGGTGGTCAGCCGGATCGGGATGCGGAACAGCTCGGACTGGAAGCCCTGCACCATCACCCAGCACAGGCCCCAGCCCGCGGCGAAGCCGAACGGCAGCGAGATCGCCACCAGCAGGCCGAGCTGTCCCAGCAGCAGCGCGCTCACCTCGCCCTCGGTCATGCCCAGCACGCGCAGGCTGGCCAGCTCGCGGCCGCGCTCGGACAGGCTGATCCGCGCCGCGTTGTAGACCAGCCCGAAATTGATCACCCCGCCGAGCAGCGCCGCCACCCAGGTGAACACCAGCAGGCTCTCGCCCATGGTGGCGTAGAAGCTGCGCACCGCGGCCAGCCGCGAGCTGATGCCGGCCACCCACGGGCGGCGGTCCAGCCGCGCATAGACGTCCGCCTCGGCGCCGGGCAGCACGCCGAGCAGCACGCCGGAAACCACGTCGCCGTCGCCGAGCAGCCGGTTCAGCGCGTCCAGGTCCATGTAGCCCTGCGCCCCGATCGTCTCGCGCACGAAGCCGGCCACGCGCACGTCGCGCACATGGCGATGCCCCTGCAGGGCCTGCACCTCGATCGTGTCGCCAGGCTCGAGCGCCAGCATGCGCTGCAGGTAGTCGGTCAGCAGCACGCCATCGGCCGGCGGCGTGATCACGCCGAGCCGGGCATCCAGCGGCCGGCGCAGGCGCGCCGCCGGCGGCAGCCCCTCGATCACCGTGCGATAGCTGCGCAGGCCGTGGACCAGCCGCACCGGCGCGGTCCGGATCGGCTCGGCCTCGCGCACGCCGGGCAGCGCGGCCAGCTCGAACAGCACCCGGCGCGGCGCCGGTTCGATGAAGCTCACCGCCAGGTCATGGTGCTGGGCGATGCTGAGCTGGGTATCGACCATGTAGCCGACCGCATCGCCCTGGAAGCGGCCGACCATGATCACCGCGCAGGCCAGTGCCAGCCCGAGCACGGTGAACGCGGCGCGGCCGGGGCGGCGCTCGAGGTCGCGCAGGACCATCCGCGCCGGCTGCGACAGCCAGCGCTGCAGGCCCAGCCGCTCGATCAGGGTGGGGCCGAAACGCGGCGGCGCCGGGGCGCGCATCGCCTCGGCCGGCGGCAGGCTGGCGGCCGCGCGCAGCGCCATCAGCGCACCGGCCGCGGCGGCGGCCATGCTGACCGCGGTACCGGTGGCGATTGCCCAGGGGCTGAGCCGCCAGGCGAGGAACGGGAAGCGGTAGATGTCCTGGTAGACGTGGGCCAGCCAGCGGCCCAGCCCGGCGCCGAGCGCGATGCCCAGCAAGGCGCCGAGCAACGCGATCGCCGCCGCCATGCCCAGGTAGTGCCCCGCCAGCGCGCGGTGGCTGTAGCCGAACGCCTTGAGCACGCCGATCTGCTCGCGCTGGGTGCCGATCAGGCGCATCAGCACCACGTGCAGCAGGAACGCGGCCACGCCCAGGAAGATCGCCGGGAACAGCCGCGCCATGGTCCGCAGCTGGCGCATCTCCTCTTCCAGGTAGCGCGCCGAGGTCTGCTCGTGGCGACCGTAGGCGCCGACGCCGCCGTAGCGCGCCAGCGCGCCATCCAGCCCGGCGATCACCGCAGCCGGCCGCGCACCGGGCAGCAGGCGCAGCACCACGTTGTTGAACGCGCCGTCCATGTCGAGCGCTTTTTCCATCGCGTGGCGGTTCATCCACAGCACGGCGTAGCGTTTGAAGTCGGGAAAGACGGTGCCCGGCGGACTCTGGTAGACGTACTCCGGCGAGGTGCCCACGCCGACCACGCGCAGCCAGCGCTGGCGGCCGCGCAGAGTCATCCGCAGGCTGTCGCCGACGCGCAGGGCGTGCGCCGCAGCGAACGCCTCCCCCACCACCACCTCGTTGTCGAGCTCCGCATCGGGCAGGCGGCCGCTGCGCAGCTGCACCCGGTTGAGCAGCGGCTGGCCGCCTTCCAGCGGCAGCGACACCACCTCGGCGCGCACTGGCTCGTCGAAGCCGGGCACGCCCAGCGTGCCCAGCGCCACCAGCCGCGCCTGCACGGTCTGCACACCGGGCAGCGCCGCCAGATGCGCCAGCAAGGTATCCGGCGCGCGCGCCAGCGGCGCCCACAGGTCGGCCAGCGCCGCCTGCCGGTAGAACTGCTCGCGCGTCGCGGTGAGCGATTCGTAGGTGGACTGCGACATCACCAGCGTGGCGACACCGCCGGCGATCACCAGCGCGATCGCCAGCGCCTGCCCGCGCAGGTGCCACAGGTCGCGCCACGCCTTGCGCGTCAGCGCGCTCACCAGCGCAGCTCTTTCGCCGGCGTGCGCCGCGCCGGGCGTTCCTCGCGCACGATGCGGCCGTCGCCCAGGTACAGCACGCGATGCGCCATGCGTGCGATGTCCGCGTTGTGGGTGATCACCACCGTGGTGGTGCCCAGCTCCGCGTTGACCCGTTCCAGTGCCTCCAGCACGCGCACGCCGGTGGCCGAATCGAGCGCGCCGGTGGGCTCGTCGCACAGCAGCACCGCCGGCCGCTTGGCGATCGCGCGGGCGATCGCCACCCGCTGCTGCTGGCCGCCGGACAACTGCGCCGGGAAGTGGTCCATGCGGTCGGCCAGGTCCACCCGCGCCAGCGCCTCCTCCGGCGTCATCGGCTGCTCGGCGATCTCGGTGACGATCGCCACGTTCTCGCGCGCGGTGAGGCTGGGGATCAGGTTGTAGAACTGGAACACGAAGCCGACGTGCTCGCGGCGGAACAGCGTCAGCTCACGCTCGCTGGCGCCGGTCAGGTGATGCCCCTCGTACCAGACCTCGCCAGCGCTGGGCGCGTCGAGCCCGCCCAGGATGTTCAGCAGGGTCGACTTGCCGCTGCCCGAGGGCCCCAGCAGCACCACGAACTCGCCGCGGAACAGGTCCAGGTCGACCCCACGCAGGGCATGCACCTCTACCTCGCCCATGCGGTAGGTCTTGGTCAGGCCGCGGGCGCGAAATACCGCCTCCGCGGCGGGCAACGGCGTGGTCACGGCCATGCAGGCGCTCCGCCCGAGAACCGCCCGAAGGCGGCGATGGCGTTCAGGCTAGCCGGGGCAGACGGGCGCGTTCATGACTTCAGGCAAATTCAGAGCGAGTCGACGACGCGTCGATAACGCTGCGCGATGCGCTCCTCGTCGCGATGGCGGAAACCGCGTACCTGCCAGCGGCCACCGACCATCACGTCGCGCACCAGCGGCGTGTTGCCGGCGAACAGCCAGCTGTCGAGCACGGATGCCTCGTCGCGCGCAGCGAGCAGCGGCGAGTTGTCGTCCAGCACGATCAGGTCGGCGCGCGCGCCGGCGCGCAGTTCGCCGATCGGCAGGCCGCTGGCGCGGGCACCGCCGGCCAGCGCGCCGCGCCACAGCGTTTCGCCCACGCTGGCGCCGGGTTGGCGGGCAGCGATGTTGCGGCGGCGGGTGAGCAGCCGCTGGCCGTATTCGAGCCAGCGCAGTTCTTCCACCGGCGAAACGGAAATGTGCGAATCCGAGCCGATGCCGAACGCGCCGCCAGCATCGAGATAGGCCGCCAGCGGAAACAGGCCGTCGCCGAGATTCGCCTCGGTGGTCGGACACAAGCCGGCCACCGCGCCGCTGGCGGCGATCCGCGCGGTCTCCGCCTCGGTCAGATGGGTGGCGTGTACCAGGCACCAGCGGGCATCGACCTCGGCGTGGTCGAACAGCCACTCGACCGGGCGCGCGCCACGAATGGCCAGGCAATCCTGCACCTCGCCGATCTGTTCGGCGATGTGGATGTGGATCGGCCCGGTGCGGATCCGCGGACTGGTCAGCACTTCGCGCAACGCCGCTTCCGGCACGGCGCGCAACGAATGCAGCGCGGTGCCGACGCGCAGGTCGTCATCCGCGTGCGCGTGCAGCGTGTCGAGCAGGCGCAGGTAGCCATCCACGTCGTGGCCGAAGCGCCGCTGCCGTTCGCCCAGTGCACGGCCGTCAAAGCCGCCGCTCATGTACAGCACCGGCAACAGGGTCAGGCCGATGCCGGCTTCGCGCGCGGCTGCGACGAGTGCCAGCGACATGGCCTCGGCCTGCGCGTACGGCGTGCCGTCGGGCCGGTGGTGCAGGTAGTGGAATTCGCACACGCGGGTGTAGCCGGCCTTGAGCATCTCGACGTAGAGCTGCGCGGCGATCGCCTGCAGCGACTCCGGATCGATCACCGCGGCGAAGCCGTACATCGCCTCGCGCCAACTCCAGAAACTGTCGTCCGCCCTGCCCCGGCGTTCGGCCAGGCCGGCCATCGCACGCTGGAATGCGTGGGAATGGAGGTTCGGCATGCCGGGCAGCACCCACTGCCCGATCGTCTCGACGCCATCGTTCGCATCGACCAGCACGCCCCCGGCGTCCACTGCGAAGCTGGCATCGCGTTGCCATCCGCCGTCGCGCCACAACCGTCCGACCCGGTAGCTGGTGCTGCGGCTGGGTTCGTTCATCGGTGGTCTCCGTTGCGGTGGTCGCCAGTGTAACCGTGCCTGCGCCACGCCTTCACCTGAGCCTCGACAGGCCCATGCATAATGGCCCGCATGGCAGGCAAATCCAGCGAAAACACCCCACGGTTGCTGTTGCGCCAGGCGCAGCCGGCCGACGTGCCGCAATTGGTGGAACTCACCGGGCGGGTCTACAGCCCGGAATGGGGCCACTCGGCCGAGATGCTGCGCTCGCAGCAGACGCACTTTCCGGAAGGCCAATTCGTGGTCGAGTACGAAGGCCGCATCGTCGGCTACTGCGCCACCTTCCGCATCGACGAGGCCACCGCGCTGGCGCCGCACACCTGGATGGAGATCACCGGCGGCGGCATGGCCTCGCGCCACAAGCCGGACGGCAACTGGCTGTACGGCATGGAAGTCGTGGTGCACCCGGACTACCGCGGCATGCGCATCGGCCAGCGGCTGTATCGCGCGCGCAAGCGGTTGTGCATGAACCTCAAGCTGCGCGGCATCGTGTTCGGCGGGCGCATTCCGGGGCTGGCGAAGAACATCGCGCGCTACGGCAGTGCCGAGGCCTACGTGCAGGCGGTGACCGACGGCCGGCGGCGCGACCTCACGCTGAGTTTCCAGCTCTCCAACGATTTCGAGGTGATCGGCCTGCTGCGCGGCTACGTGCCCTCCGACCACGAATCGCTGGGCTATGCCGTGCACCTGGTCTGGCGCAACCCGCAACTGCTGGACCAGCCCGACACCCCCTCGATCCCCTCGCCGCAACGCCTGCCCGACGCGGTGCGGGTGGCCTCGGTGCAGTATCAGCAGCGGCGCATCGCCTCGTTCGAGGAGTTCGCCACCCAGGTCGAGTACTTCACCGACATCGCCGCCGACTACAACGCCGACTTCGTCACCTTCCCCGAGCTGATCACGCTGCAGCTGCTGTCGATCGAGAACACCGAGCTGTCGCCGGTGGATTCGATCCGCAAGCTCAGCCACTACACGCCGCAGGTGAAGGAGCTGTTCAGCCGTCTGGCCGTCCATTACAACATCAACATCATCGCCGGCACGCATCCCACCGAGCAGGCCAACGGCGACATCCACAACGTCTGCTACGTGTGCCTGCGCGACGGCTCGCTCCACGAGCGCGAGAAGCTGCACCCGACGCCGAGCGAACGCAACGTGTGGAATATCGCCGGGGGCGACAGCGCAGCCACGGTGCCGACCGACTGCGGCCCGATCGGGGTGATGATCTGCTACGACGCGGAGTTTCCCGAGGTGGCGCGCCACCTCGTCGACCAGGGCGCGCTGATCCTGTTCGTGCCGTTCTGCACCGACGTGCGCGAGGGCTACCTGCGCGTGCGCTACTGCGCGCAGGCACGGGCGATCGAGAACCAGTGCTACGTGGTGCTGTCCGGCAACGTGGGCAACCTGCCCGGGGTCAACAACTTCGACATCCAGTACGGCCAGAGCTGCATCCTCACCCCCAGCGACTTCGGCTTCGCCCGCGACGGCATCGCCGCCGACTCCACGCCGAACATCGAGACCGTGCTGTTCGCCGACCTGCACCTGGCCACCCTGGCCCGCGCACGCAACGCCGGTGCGGTGACCAACCTCAAGGACCGCCGCTTCGACCTCTACGAAACCCGCTGGCGGCCACGCTGATGGCGACTCGCGGCGCGACCGCGTTCGCACCGGTACCGGACTGCCAAGGCAGTCGACATCAATCCTGCCGCGGCCGTCTGCGATAATCGCGCCATGTCAGAACCGCCCACATCCGCTCCAGCATCCTCCAATCCCCGCCTGCAGGCGCTGCTCGGGCATGAATTCTTTGCGCCGCACCACTGGAAACGCCGGTTGGTGCTGTGGGCGGGCGCCGTGCTGGTGGCGCTGGCTGCGATCCTGTTCGCCAAGGCCAGCGTCTGGTCCTACGAGTTGTTCCTGCGCATCCTGGATCATGGCATCTGGATACCGCTCATCCTCACTCCGCTGGTGTTCGGGCTGCTCGCCTGGGCAACGGAGGGGCGCCTGCGCGCGACCCGCGGCAGCGGCATTCCGCAGGTGATCGCCTCGCTGCACATCGAGGACGGCGGCTTTCGCACGCGCATGCTGTCGCTGCCGGTCGCCGCCGGCAAGATGGTGCTGACCCTGGCGTCGCTGGCGGTGGGTGCCTCGATCGGGCGCGAAGGCCCGACCGTGCATGTCGGCGCAGCGCTGTTCTACTCCATCGGCCGGCGTTTCGGCTTCAGCGATCCCAAGGCCGCCTCGCGCTTCATCCTCGCCGGCGGCGCAGCCGGCATCGCGGCCGCGTTCAACACGCCGTTGGCCGGCGTGGTATTCGCGATCGAGGAGCTGGCCGGGACGTTCGAGCACCGCTTCAGCGGCCTGCTGTTGACCGCGGTGATCATCGGCGGCGTGGTGTCGCTGGGCGTCATGGGCAACTATTCATATTTCGGCGAAGTGGACGCCAGCCTGCCGCTGGGCAGTGCCTGGCTGGCCGTGCTGTTGACCGGGATCGGTTGCGGCCTGCTCGGCGGCCTGTTTGCGCGCCTGATCCTGCTCAGTCGACGCGGCCCGCTGGCGCAGGTCGGTCGCCTTCGCGCGCGCTGGCCGGTGTTGTTCGCCGCCGGCTGCGGCCTGTCACTGGCGGTGCTCGGCGTGTGTACGCATAACAGCATCTACGGCACCGGCTACGACCAGGCCCGCGCGATCGTGCAGGGAACGGCCGCCATGCCGGGCCAGGACTTCGGCATCGCCAAGCTGCTGGCCAACGTGGTCTCGTACTGGGCCGGCATCCCCGGCGGCATCTTTTCGCCGGCGCTGGCGGTAGGCGCCGGCCTGGGCCAGAACATCGCGCATCTGCTGCCGGGCGCGCCCGCCGGTGCGGTGGTGCTGCTGGGCATGAGCGCCTACCTCGCCGGTGTCACCGGTTCGCCGCTGACCTCGGCGGTGATCGCGATGGAGCTGACCGACAACCAGGACATGGTGATTCCGATCATGGCAGCCTGTCTGCTTGCTCGCGCGGCCGCGTCGCTGTTCTGCCCGACCCCGGTATATCGGGACTTCGCCGAACGCATGGTGCGCGACGCCGAGCGACAGCAGCAGGCCGAGCGGGCCCACCAGCAGCCCGCCAGACCGTTGCCCGCAGCCGCCGAGACCACGGCTTACCCCGACTCCGCCGAATCCGGCAAACCGCAGCATCCAGGCAAGCCATGACGGAGTGATACCGATGACCCAACCACGCTGGGACCGCCTGCTGTTGAACGCCACCCTGGCGACGTTCGCCGACGACACGCCGTACGGCCTGGTCGAGCAGGCAGCCATCGCCATGCAGCACGGGCGCATTGCCTGGCTGGGGCGGATGAACGAGCTGCCGGACGCGCCGGTGGCGCTGGCCGACGAAGTGGAATCGCTGGACGGCGCCCTGGTCACCCCCGGGCTGATCGATTGCCACACCCATCTGGTGTTCGGGGGCGACCGCGCCGACGAGTTCGACCTGCGCCTGAATGGCGCCAGCTACGAGGAGATCGCCCGCGCCGGCGGCGGCATCGCCTCCACCGTCAAGGCCACCCGCGCGGCCAGCGAAGAGTTTCTCTACGCGCAGGCGCTGCCGCGCGCCCGCGCGCTGCTGGCCGACGGCGTGACCACGCTGGAGATCAAATCCGGCTACGGCCTGG
Source organism: uncultured Rhodanobacter sp. (assembly GCA_937906285.1). Taxonomy (GTDB): domain Bacteria; phylum Pseudomonadota; class Gammaproteobacteria; order Xanthomonadales; family Rhodanobacteraceae; genus Rhodanobacter. The sequence goes on from CALCWL010000013.1 coordinate 19,340, forward strand.
AACTGGACAGCGAACGCCGCATGCTGCGCGTGGCGCGCCGGCTCGGCCGCGAGCTTGGCATCAGCGTACGCACCAGTTTCCTTGGCCTGCACGCACTGCCGGCGGAGTTCAAGGATCGCCGGGCCGACTACCTGGCGCTGGTCTGCGACGAGATGCTGCCGGCGCTGGCGCGCGAAGGCCTGGTCGATGCGGTCGACGGCTTCTGCGAGAGCATCGGCTTCAGCGTCGCGGAAGTTCGTCGTCTGTTCGAGCGGGCACGCGAACTCGACTTGCCGGTGAAGCTGCACGCCGAGCAGTTGTCCGACCAGCACGGCGCCGCCCTGGTGGCCGAGTTCGGCGGGCTGTCGGCCGATCACCTGGAGCATCTGGGCGAGGCAGGCGTGCGCGCCATGGCCGCCGCGGGCACCGTCGCGGTGCTGCTGCCGGGGGCGTTCTACGCGTTGCGCGAAACCCGCTTGCCGCCGATCGGCCTGCTGCGCGAACAACGCGTGCCGCTGGCGGTGGCCACCGATTGCAACCCCGGCACCTCGCCGCTGCTGTCGCTGCGCATGGCGGCGGGCATGGCCTGCACGCTGTTCCGGCTGACCCCGGAAGAAGCGCTGCGCGGCGTGACCGTCAACGCCGCGCGCGCGCTGGGTCTGTCCGATCGCGGCACGCTGGCGGCTGGCCAGCGCGCCGACGTGGTGATCTGGAATGCGCGCCAGCCGGCGGAACTGTGCTACTGGATCGGCGGCAACCTGGCGCGGCGGGTCTACGTGGCCGGCGAGGCAGTATCGCGGCGCAAGCCTGCGCAGCGCGCGGCGGGCACCCAGCCGTAGGGAGTCGCCGCGCCAGGACTCTTCGGATCACCACCGCGCGAGGCGTTCGCGCAAGGCGGCATGGAAGGCCGGCGGCAATTCCGCCCGCACCGGCACGCGCCACCAGTGTGGCTGCGCGAACGACCGGCATTTGACTGCGTCCTTGTCGGTCATCAGCAGCGGTCGGTCATCCGCAAAATCCAGCTCGGCCGCGCTGAATGCGTGATGGTCGGCAAAGGCATGCTCGATCACCTCGATGCCGCACGCGCGCAGGCTGTCGAAGAAGCGCTGCGGGTTGCCGATCGCGGCCACCGCGTGCACCGGTTGTGCGGCGAAGCTGGCCAGCGCCCGCCGCTCGCCGCCTTGCAGCGCCACGGCCTCGTCGCCGCGCAACTGCATCAAATACTCGCCGGCCTCGGCGCTGCCGCCGTTGCACACGCGCAGGTCCACGCCGCGCAGCCGGCCCAGCGGTTCGCGCAACGGGCCCACCGGCAGCAGGTGGCCGTTGCCGAAGCGGCGGATGCCGTCGATCACGCAGATCTCCACGTCGCGCGCCAGCGCGTAATGCTGCAGGCCGTCATCGGCCACCACCACGTCGCAACCGGCCTGGAGCAGCAACCGAGCCGCCGCGGGACGATCGCGCCCGACCGCCACCGGCACGCCGCTGGCGCGGATCAGGCAGGGTTCGTCGCCGACCTGTTGCGGGTCCGGCGCGTCGCCCAGCAGCAGCGGCTGGCGCTGCGTGCCGCCGTGGCCGCGACTCACGACGCCGGGCCGGAAACCGTGCTCGCGCAGGCTGGCGGCGACGGCGATCGTCAACGGCGTCTTGCCGGTGCCGCCGGCGGTGAGGTTGCCGATGACCACCACCGGCACCGGCAGGTGCTCGCGGCGCAGCCAGCCGATGCGGTACAACGCGCGACGAAGCCGGATCACGCCGCCGTAGAGTGCAGCCAGCGGCCACGTCCACCACGGCGCGCGACCGGCACCGTACCAGGCCGATGCGAGCGTGTCCGGCAGCGCCATGACGGGCGTCTCAGCCGCCGGCCGTTACGGCCGCGGCGTCGTGGAACTGCATGCGGTGCAGCGCGGCGTACTGCCCGTTCAGCGCGAGCAGTTCGGCGTGGGTGCCGCGCTCGACGATGCGGCCCTGATCCATCACCGCGATCTGGTCGGCGCCTTCCACGGTGGACAGGCGATGGGCGATCACCAGCGTGGTGCGATCCTTCATCAGCCGCGTCAGCGCCTGCTGGATCAGCCGTTCGGACTCGGTATCCAGCGCGCTGGTGGCTTCGTCCAGCACCAGGATCGGCGCGTTCTTGAGGATCGCTCGCGCGATCGCGATGCGCTGACGCTGGCCGCCGGAGAGCAGGTTGCCGCTCTGCCCGATCGGGGTGTGGATACCCTGCGGCATGCGGGCAATGAACTCCATCGCATTGGCCGCCTCGGCCGCGGCGACGATGTCCGCCTCGCTGGCGCCGGCCAGCTCGCCATAGGCGATGTTGTTGGCCACGGTATCGTTGAACAGCACCACGCTCTGCCCGACCCAGGCGATCTGCCTGCGCAGCGAGGCCAGCGTGTAGCTGCGGCAGTCCTCACCGTCGAGCACGATGCGGCCGGTACCAGGCACGTTGAAACGCGGCAGCAGGCTGACCAGGCTGCTCTTGCCGCTGCCCGAGCGTCCGACCAGGGCGGTGACCGTGCCGGGTGCGCAATCGAGATTGACTCCCTGCAGGGCGGGAACGTGACTGCGCGGATACGTCAGGCCGACGTCGACGAAATGCAGCTCGCCGCGGCTGCGCTCCAGCTCCAGCGTGCCGGCGTCGCGTTCCGGCGGCAGGTCGATCACGTCGAAGATGTCCTCGGCCGCGGACAGTCCGCGCTGGATGTTCGCCTGCACGTTGGTGAGGCGCTTCAGCGACGGCAACATGGTGCCCATCGCGGTGAGCACGGCGAAGAACACGCCGGGCGTCATGCTGACCAGTACCTGCGGCCGCGTGCCCAGGAACACCAGCGCGGCCAGCGCGCTGGCCGCCACCAGTTGCACGGTGGAACTCGACGCCGCGTTGGTGGCGGCGATCTTCAGGTTGAGCCGCCGCGTGTGCCGGGTGATCTGGTCGAAACGCTCGGCCTCGTGCGCCTGGCCGCCGTACACGCGCACCTCGCGATGTGCGCCCACGGATTCCTCCACCGTGCCGGTGACCGAACCCATGCTGCCCTGGATGCGCCGGCTGATCTGCCGGTAGCGGCGCGCCACCACCGTGGCCACCAGCGCGATCGCCGGCACCATCACCAGCAGCGACAGCGTCAGGTAGGGGCTGTAGTAGAGCATCACGAACAGCATCGCCAGCACCGTGAAGCCGTCAGTGATCGCGATCTTCGCCGCGCTGCTGGACGCGGCGGCCACCTGCTCGCTGGTATAGGTGATGCGCGAGATCTGCTGGCCGGACGGCTCGCTGCCGAAATATGGCGCCGGCAGTTTCAGGTAGGCGGCGAACACTTCCAGCTGCAGCGCCTGCACCACGTGCCGGCCGATGTAGGAGATGCCGTAGTCGCTGACGAAGGTGCCCAGCGAACGCACCAGGAAGATCGCGATGATCCAGATCGGCATCCAGAAGATCAGGTACGGATCCTTCTGCGCAAACAGGTTGTCGATCATCGGCTTGATCAGCCCGGTGAACAGCGCCAGCCCGCCGCCGTCGGCCAGCATGCCGATGAAGGCCACCAGGCCGATCGCCCAGTAGCGTCGGGTGTAACCGAGCAGGCGTTTGTAGGTCGGCCAGCTGCCCGCGTCTGCCGCGGTCGCCTGGTCCGCGTTCATTGCGCGGTGCCCGGTTTGCTCGGCGTCGTGGCGATCGACAGGCGGGTGAAGCCGAGCTGGCCCAGTGCGTCCATCGCGGTCACCACGTTCTGGTTCGGGGTCATGGCGTCGGCGCGGATCGTCACCGCCTGGTCGCGGCTGTCGCCGGCATTGCGCGCGATGGTCTGCTTGAGCGCCTCGATGCCCTCGCCCATCACCTCGTCGCTGCCGACGTAGAAGCGGCCGTCGCGGTCGATCATGATGGTCAGTGCCGGCGCGTTCATGTCGCGCTCCTTGACGCTGGCCTGCGGCAGCGTGACCTTCAGCCGCGAATGCTGCACGAAGGTGCTGGTGAGCACGAAGAACATCAACAGGGTCAGCAACACGTCGATCAACGGGATCACGTTGATCTCGAAGTCGTCACTGCGGCGGTCGTTGCCGATGCGCATCGACCGTACCTCAGCCCGCGCTCGGCGCGGCGGGTGCCGGCGCGCGACGCGCACGGGCGACGGGTGCCGGCGCGGCCAGGGTCAGGTCGTCCAGCAAGGCGGTGGCCTGCTTTTCCATCAGCACGCAGTAGCCGGCCACGCGCGAGCGGAAGTAGCGGTGCAGCACGTAGGCGGGGATCGCCACGGTCAGGCCGGACGCGGTGCAGATCAGCGCCTCGCCGATGCCGCCGGCCATCCGCGCGGGATCGCCGATGCCGCCGCCCATCACCTCCATGAACATGCGGATCAGGCCGATCACGGTGCCGAACAGGCCCAGCAGCGGGCCGATCAGGGCGATCGTGCCCAGCGTGTTGAGGTAGCGCTCCATCCGGTGCACCACGTGGCGGCCGGTGTCCTCGATGCGCTCCTTGATGATCTCGCGCGGCTGCCGACGCACCGCCAGCGCCGCGGCCAGCAACTCGCCCAGCGGCGAGCCGTTCGACAGAGTTTCCAGATGCTTGGGATCGAGCTGACCCGAGCGCGCCCACTGGCGCACCTCGTCGCCCAGTCCCGGCGGCAGCACCGAGCTGCGGCGCAAGGTCCACCAACGCTCCAGCACGATCGCCAGGGCGACCGCCGAACAGATCAGGATGGGCACCATCGCCCAGCCGCCCGCCATCAGGATATCAAGCACCTTCAGTCCTCGCCGCACCACGCTCCGGGGGAGCGCGCATGATAGCAGCGTCGTTCGCGCGTACTGCGGCAGGCGTGGCAATCCCGGCGTCGCACCATGCTACTCGCGCCAGTAGCGTGGCTGCTGCCGGCGCCAGCCCGGCTGCCATCGCGGCGTCCCGTCGGCGGGGAACTCCACCTCCACAGCCCCCTCCACGGCGGTGTTGAACAACGGCACGCCCGCCTCGGCATAGCGCGCCAGGACCTCCGCACGCGGGTGCCCGAAGCGATTGCGCCAACCGGCGGAAACCAGCGCCAGCGACGGCCTCAACGCCGCGATGAAGACCGCACCGGAGGAAGTCTTGCTGCCATGATGCGGCACCACCAGCACCGGCGGCGGGCCCGCCCCCACCGCCGCAGCCACCGCCGGCTCCGCCTTCGAACTGATGTCGCCGGGCAGCAATACCCGTCCGCCGCGCCCCTCGACCAGCAGCACGCATGAGCTGTCGTTGTCGTGGTCGCCATCGCCGGCGGCCGGACTCAGCACGCGGAAGCGCACGCCATCCCATTGCCACGCCTGTCCTACCACGCACTGCTGCATGGGTACGCGCATGCGGGCGGGTTCGCCGGCCAGCCGGCGTGCCTGCGGAAACGCTTCGGCCACCGCCTGCGCGCCACCGGCATGGTCGTTGTCGCCGTGGCTGATCATCAAGGTATCGACACGGGGAAGGCCCAGCGCGCGGATGGCCGGCAGCACCACCGCCTCGCCGAGATCGAAGCCGGAGGGATAGCGCGCACCGGTGTCGTAGACCAGCAGGTGATCGTGCGTGCGCACCAGCACCGCCAGCCCCTGCCCCACGTCGAGCACCCACAGCCGGAACGCTCCCTCGGCCGGCGCGCTGCGCGGCGGCAACAGCAGCGGCAGGAACAGCAGGACACCGAGCCAGCGCAGGGGCACCCCGCGGGGCATGAAGATCCACAGCGCACCGGCTACCGCCAGCAGCAGCGCGTGGAGCTGCACGGTCGGCAGGTACCAATGCGCGCCCGGCCAGGTGGCCATGCACTCGAACAGCCACCACTGCGCGTGGGCGATCCGCGCGGCCAGCCACAGCACCGGTGCGGCCAGCGGCGGACACAGCAGCAACAGCAGCATGCCGAACAGCGCGCACGGCACGATCACGAAACTCACCAGCGGCACCGCGACCAGGTTGGACAGCGCGCCGACCAGCGACGCCTGGCCGAAGAACCACAGCGTCAGCGGCAGCAGCGCCACGGTCATCAACAGCTGGCCGGCGGAAAGTTCGCGCAGGAAGGCGCGCCAGCCGCGGCCTTGCGCCTGCAGGCAGAGAATCAGGAACGCGACACCGACGAAGGACAACCAGAACCCCGGCGCCAGCACCGCCAGCGGGTCGGCCAGCAGGATCGCGCTCATCGCCAGCGCCAGCGATTGCGCCCCGCTGCTGCCGCGCCGGCTGCAGCGCGCCAGCGCCACCACCGCGATCATCAGCAGCGTGCGCACGGTAGGCAGGCCGAAGCCGGCCAGCGCGCTGTAGATCACGGCAAGCAGCAGCGCCGCGGCGGCCTGTGCCTGCGGCCGCGGCAAACGCAGCGCCAGTGGCGGCCACAACGCGTAGACCAGCCAGGCCAGCCACACGCCGAACACCCCCGCCACGCCGACGTGGAAACCGGAAATCGCGATCAGGTGCGAGACGCCGTTCGCCCGCGCCACCGCCCAGTCCTGCTGGCCGAGGCCACGCGTGTCGCCGACCGCGAAGGCGCGCAGCAACGCGGCATCGTGCGGGTCATGCACCCGCGCGGCGATACCGCGGGCGATCGCCGCACGGATTCCGTCCACGCACCAGCGTGGGCCGGACAGGCGGCGGTTCCCCTCGTCATCGCGCACGTAACCGGTGGCGACGATGCCACGCTCCAGCGCCGAGCGTTCGCTGTCGGCGCTGCCCGGATCGAGCAGCGCGCGCGGACGCTTCAGGCGCAGCAGCAGGCGCCAGCGCGTGCACGGTGTCAGCGGTGGCGCGCCTTCGTACCACGACACGGTGACGAGGCCGTGCAAGGCCAGCGGCCGGCCGTCGAGCGTCGCGCTTTCCACCCGCAAGGTGAAGCGGCTGGCATCGGTACGCGCCAGCGGCAGTCCGTCGAGAGTGCCGACGACGAGCACGTCGCGACCCTCCAGCGCGCGCGGCAGCCGGGCCTGCATCGCCTGCGCACCGCACCACAATGCCCAGGCGACGCCGAGCGGCAGGCCACACAGCCAGCGCCAGCGCGGACAACGCCACGCCCAAACCAGCGCCAGCACGATGAGCGGCAGGCCGATCCACGCCGGCGGCAAACGCGGCCACGCCGGCACCAGCAACACGCCTGCCAGCAAGGCCAGCGCCGCCGTGATCGCCCCGTGTCGCGCCATGCCGCGTCGCCCGTTCCGTCCTGGAAGCGTTCGAGCCTAGCGCGCAGGCGGCGTCGGCGGCGCTGAAAGTGCTGTAGGCGCGCGCCGCCAGCCGGCGGCAGCAGCTCAGGCCGGCATGGCGTCCTGCAATACGCCGTTGTGCAGCACCAGGGTGCGATCCATCTTCGCGGCCAGGTGCGGATCATGCGTGACCAGAATGAAGCTGGTGCCGATCTCGCGGTTGAGTTCCAGCATCAGCGCGTAGACCTGG
>CALCWL010000014.1 GCA_937906285.1 uncultured Rhodanobacter sp.
CACCTGCTGAAGCCGCCGGTGGGCAACAAGTGCATCGTCGACGGCGACTTCATCATCATGATCGTGGGCGGGCCGAACGCGCGCACCGACTACCACTACGACGAAGGCCCCGAGTTCTTCTACCAGCTCGAGGGCGAGATCACGCTGAAGGTGCAGGACGACGGCGTCGCCCGCGACATCCCGCTGCGTGCCGGCGAGATGTTCTACCTGCCGCCGCGCGTGCCGCACTCGCCGAACCGCAACGCCGGTTCGATCGGACTGGTGATCGAGCGCCGTCGTCTGCCGGGCGAAGAAGACGGCCTGATGTGGTTCTGCGAGCACTGCAACCACAAGCTGTACGAGGAGTATTTCACCCTCGACAGCATCGAACAGGATTTTCCGCCGGTGTTCGAGCGTTTCTACCGCTCACTTGATGCACGCACTTGCAACGAGTGCGGCCACGTCCATCCCGCGCCGGAAAAGTACTCGTAGATATAAGGGCGGGCACGGCCCGCCGCTCTGCGCCAAGACACACCAGAAACCGGCGGGCGGTGCCCACCCTACGCCAGCCACTTGCGCGCCATGCGTCGCAGCGATGCATCAAGCGTCTCGTCGTTCATCACCTCGCCCACCGACCGCCATGCCAGCGCGTGCGATTCGGCATTGACCACGAACGATTCATCGACTCCGGCACGCACCACGTAGCGCACGTCGTAATGCCAGTGCTCCGGTTCGTTCGCGCGAGCGGGAATACGGTGCCGGTCAAGGTCGAAAATATCGCCATCGGCACGAAGTCCAGCCAGACCGGTTTCCTCTTCCGCCTCGCGCAGGGCCACACGGGCAAGGTCCGCGTCGCCATCGGCATGGCCACCCGGCTGCAGCCAGCGATCCAGCTTGCAGTGATGCATCAGCAAGACACGTTCGCCATCGGCGCTGACCAGCCACGCCGAACCGGTGAAATGTGCCATCCGGTTGCCGCGCTCGAAGGCATCCGGGTACGTCTTCGCGAAAACCTCGAACTGCGCGACGACATCGGCGTCACCCTGCCATTGGTCACGGTAGCGGCGAAGCGCTTCGATGAGACGATCTGGGGACTCGCGCATGGGCAACGCACTGCGTGGAAGAAAGTGGCTGCGGCATGTTTCGCCGCAACATGCGCCAAGCTTGTGCAACCTTTGTCGCATGGGCTATGTTGGCCCGCCATTGTCCAGCCCGTCCACGCATTCCGCCACTGCGCGGACGAGGACAGGAAATCCATCCGAGGGGAACCCGATGACAAAAGGTCTGTTTGCCACCCACGGCATCGAGGCAATGCCTCATGTCGACGCCGGCGAGCCCGTCGAGGGCAGCGGTACCGGCGAGGTGACACTGAAACGCGCGCTGACCGCGCGTCACCTGGTGATGCTCGGCATCGGCGCGGTCATCGGCGCGGGCATCTTCGTGCTCACCGGCACCGCCGCGGCACAGTTCGCCGGCCCGGCGCTGGTGGTCAGCTTCCTGATGGCGGGTTTCGCCTGCGCGCTGGCGGGCCTGTGCTACGCGGAGTTCGCCGCGATGCTGCCGGTGTCGGGCAGCGCCTATTCCTATTCATATGCCACGCTGGGCGAGGTGGTTGCCTGGTTCGTCGGCTGGAACCTGGTGCTGGAATACCTGTTCGCCGCCTCGACCGTGGCGGTGGGCTGGTCGGGCTACTTCAACGAAATGCTGCGCATGATCAGCGGCTGGATCGGCGTGGACATTTCGCTGCCCGCCGCGCTGGCCTCGGCGCCGCTGACCTTCGACGCCAGCGGCCACCACATCATCGCCACCGGCACCCTGATCAACCTGCCGGCGGTGGCCATCGTCGCGGCGATCAGCTGGCTCTGCTACCGCGGCATCACCCAGTCGGCCACGGTCAACGCGGTGATCGTGGCGATCAAGGTGATCGTGATCCTGCTGTTCCTGGCCGTCACCTTCCATTACCTCAACCCGGATCTCTGGCACCCGTTCGTCCCGGAAAACGAGGGTGGCGCCAAGTACGGCTGGAGCGGCGTGATCCGCGCGGCGACGCTGGTGTTCTTCGCCTACATCGGTTTCGATGCGGTGTCGACCGCCGCGGGCGAGGCCAAGAACCCGCAACGCGACATGCCGATCGGCATTCTCGGCTCGCTGGCGATCTGCACCCTGCTGTACATCGCGATGTCCGCGGCATTGACCGGTCTGGCGCCTTACACCGAACTCAACACCCCCGAACCGGTGGCGACGGCGCTCAATTACGTGCTGGGCAACGTGCCCGCCGGCAGCAGCGCCAGCCACATCCTCGGCACGCTGAAGATCCTGGTGGTGTTTGCCGCACTGGCCGGCCTGAGCTCGGTGGTGCTGGTGATGCTGATGGGTCAGCCGCGCATCTTCTATTCGATGTCGCGCGACGGCCTGCTGCCGCCGCTGCTGGGCAAGGTGCACAAGAAGCACCGCACACCGTACGTGGGCACCATCATCGTGGGCGTGATCGCCTCCGTGCTTGCAGGACTGTTCCCGGTGGACGTGCTCGGCGACCTGGTCTCGATGGGCACGCTGCTGGCCTTCACCACGGTATGCATCGGCGTGCTGGTACTGCGCCACACGCGCCCGGAACTGCCGCGCGCGTTCCGCGTGCCGTTCGTGTGGGTCGTCTGCCCGCTCGGTGCGGCAGCGTGCCTGTTCCTGTTCTGGCAGGCCTTCGTGGTGCGCTGGTGGCTGATTCTCGGCTGGACCGCGATCGGCTTCCTGATCTACGGCTTCTACGGTTACCGCAACAGCAAGTTGCGCCAGAACGCCCACTGACCAACCCGCGGCCGGCGCCTCCAACGCCGGCCGCGACGCTTTTGCTGCTCTCCGCCCAGGCCACGAAGACTTTCCCATGCTCAGCCAGTTGCTCGCCCGCAAGACCGATTTCAGCGCCGACGATCACGCCCACGGCCCGGGCCTGCGCCGCACGCTGGGGCCGTGGGGCATCACCGCGCTGGGCATCGGCGCGGTGATCGGCACCGGCATCTTCGTGGTCACCGGCACGGCCGCAGCCGAGCACGCCGGGCCGGCGGTGCTGATCTCCTTCATCATCGCGGCGATCTGCAGCGGCTTTGCCGCGCTTTGCTACGCCGAGTTCGCCACCCTGATCCCGATCTCCGGCAGCTCCTACTCGTACGCCTATGCGTCGCTGGGCGAACTGGCAGCCTGGTTCATCGGCTGGAACATGGTGGCCGAATACGGCATCTCCGCCTCCGCCGTGGCGGCGAGCTGGACCGGTTACTTCACCAGCCTGCTCGACCACATGGGACTACACCTGCCGAAGGCGCTTACCGAAGCACCGCTGGCCTTCACCCACGGCGAACTGGTGGTCACCGGCCACCTGTTCAACCTGCCCGCGGTGGCGATCGTGATGGCGCTGACCTGGCTGT
>CALCWL010000015.1 GCA_937906285.1 uncultured Rhodanobacter sp.
GATGTAGCTCTCGTACAGCACGCCCAGCACGATGTAGATCACCACGATCGCGGCCAGCAGCAACAGCACTTCGTCGCCAAGCGAGGAGTTGAACTCGGCAGCCTTGCCGATGAACTGGCCGCGCACCTGCGGCGGGAAGTTCAGCTCCGCGTTGATCTGGTGGATCGCCGACACCGCGTCGGACAGCGAGTAGCCCGGCGCCACGTTGAACGACAGCGTCACCGCCGGCAATTGCTGCTGGTGGCTGACCACCAGCGGCGCGCTGGTGACCTCGGCACTGGCCAGCGAGGACAGCGGAATGGTGCCGCCGCCGCCCAGCGCGATGCCGATGTTGCCGGTGTTGCCGATGCCGCTGGGCGTGGCCGAGTTGCTCGACTTCACCTGGCCGAAGCTGGTGGCGTTGCTGCCGGTCAGCGCGCCGGAGCCGTTGCCGCGCACGGTGAGCTTGTTGAGCAGGTCGGTGCTGTTGCGGAACTCCGGCGCCACCTCCAGCACCACGCGGTACTGGTTCAACTGGGTGAAGATGGTGGAGATCTGGCGCTGGCCGAAAGCGTCGTACAGGGTGTCGTCGATGGTCTGCACCGGCACGCCCATGCGGCTGGCCTTCTCGCGGTCGATGGTCAGCTTGAGCGCGTTGCCGCGATCGGCCAGGTTGTTGCTGACGTCGGCCAGCTCCGGTCGCTGGCGCATCGCGCGGGTCATCTGGTCGGCGTACTTGGCCAGCTCGGTCGAGTTCACCTCGGACAGCGCGTACTGGTATTCGGTGGCCGACACGGTGCTGTCCAGGGTCACGTCCTGCACCGGTTTCAGGTACAGCGCCACGCCCGGGATGTTGGCCACGCTCTGCTGCAGCCGCGGCAGCAGTTCATCCAGGCCACCGCGGTCGCCGCGGTCCTTCAGCACGATGCTGAGCTGACCCTGGTTCAAGGTCGGGTTGATCGTGCCGGCGCCGATGAAGGCGGCCACGCCGGCCACCGCCGGGTCCTTGCGCAAGGCTTCGGCCACGGCCCGCGTGCGCTGCTCCATCGCGGGGAAGGCGATGTTGTCGTCGGCCTGCACCACGCCGGTGATCAGGCCGGTGTCCTGCTCGGGCAGCAGGCCCTTGGGGATCGCGATGTACAGGAACAC
>CALCWL010000016.1 GCA_937906285.1 uncultured Rhodanobacter sp.
CTTTTCGTTGCGACTGGCCATCGTGATCTCCGTGAAGCCTTGGCTGAAGACAGGTTCGTGGTGGCGCGCGTCCCTCGACAGGCATCGGTGCGATCACGATGCGCGGACGGGCGATGGTCGGCCTCGGGTTCGATGCCGCCATGGCGATGGAAGAGCAAACCGTGTGCCACGTCCGTGCGTGCCGCGCGGGCGCGCCACGCCTGCGTCGTGACGCCGCCCGGTGCGGGAGCGTGGGGCAGGGGTGACCCGGTTTCGATATGCGCTGGGTGGCGCGTCACCCGCGCACATTCAGCGCCAGGAGCGGTCGATCGCCTTCGGCAGCCGAGTCAATTGCTCTTTGCGTGGCCGGGCCAAAAAGCAAGCAAGCAAAGAGAAAGCCATGCCGCTGGCGCTTGTCGTAAATGGCGAACCGAAGCGGCGACACCATCGGCCGATCCCTCACGCAGGAGCAACCCGCGGATGCACCCTCCGGTCGAATCCGATCCCGTCACGGCGCCGGGACTGCACGATGTGCTGCAAGCCCTGCGCGAGCGCGAACCGATCTTCCATCGCCCCGAGTTCGGTCGCACCCGCGCCGACTTCGAGCGCATGACGATCGCTGACTTCTTCGAGATCGGCGCCTCCGGCCAGCGCTACAGTCGCGCCCACGTACTCGACGTGCTCGAACATCGCGTGCCCGATCCCGCCGAGCACACCTGGAAAACCAGCGACTTCCACTGCCGCGAACTCGGCTCGGACACCTACCTGCTTACCTACACGCTGGAGCAGGGCGAGCGCGTGAGCCGACGCAGCACGATCTGGCGACGCGACGGCGACGACTGGGTCATCGTCTTTCACCAAGGCACGCTGGTCGCATGACCGAGGCCGGGGGCGCGTGCCGAGACTGGTCGAGGAACTGGACGCGTGTGCACGGCGATCACCGCGACACATCCCACCCCGGCGCCGCAAACGCTTCAACAAGAAAATCCACCAGCCTTCGCGTCTTGATCGGCAGATGCTTGCGCGAGGGATACACCGCGTGGATGCCGAGGGTCATCGCGCGCCAGCTCGGCAGCAGTTCGACCAGGGCGCCGCGGCGCAGGTCGTCGGCGATGATGAAATCCGGTTGCAGGATGATGCCCTGGTGTTCGAGCGCGGCGGCGCGGCAGGTGTCGCCGTTGTTGGCGTGGATGCGGGCGTGGGTGCGCACCACGACGGTGCTGTCGTCGGGGGCGGTGAAGGTCCATTCGTCGCGGGCGGCGAAGTAGCTGTAGGAAATCACTTCCTGCTGCGCCAGGTCGTCGGGGTGCGCGGGCGTGCCGTGCTGCGCCAGGTAGGTCGGGGAGGCGCAGCAGATCATGCGGGTCGTCGCCAGTTGCCGGCTGACCAGCTGCGAGCTGGACAGGTTGGTGATGCGCACGGCCAGGTCGTAACCCTCCTCGACCAGGTCGACCACGCGATCGCTCAGTTCGATGTCCAGCGACACCTTCGGGTACAGCTGCGCGAAGCGTGGCCACAGCGGAGCCAGCTGCAACACGCCGAAGCTCAGCGGCGCATTGATGCGCAGTCGCCCGCTGGGCTCGCCACTGCGCGAGCTGATTTCCGATTCCGCCTCGTCGACGGCGGCCAGCATCTCTTTCGCGCGCGCGAAGAACAGCTGGCCGTCGTCGGTCAGTGACAGCCGCCGCGTGGTCCGGTGCAGCAGGCGCGTGCCGAGGCGCTGTTCGAGCTCGCCGACGTGCCGCGACACGGCCGCCTTGGACAGCCCGATCGCGTCCGCGGCGCCGACGAAGCTGCCGGCCTCGACCACGGCAACGAAACTGGCCATTTCCTGGAATTTGTCCACGGCGCCGTCCTTTTGTCTCGAATACCGAGACAGTTAGTCAATCAAAGGCCAATTTATCCGCATTCCATTGGCCAATAGAGTACTCCCCATGCCCCGGATGTCCCGGGCCACAGACGGAGACCACGCATGAACATCACCCTCATCGGTACCGGCAACATGGGCTCGGCGCTCGCCAGGCAACTCACCCGCGCCGGCCATGCCGTGCGCATCACCGCGCGCGACCTGGCCAAGGCGCAGGCCCTGGCGACCGCCAATCCCGGCGCGGTGGCTGCCGCCCCGGCCGAGGCGCTGGCCGGCTCGGATGTCGTCATCGTCGCCACCGGCTATGCCGACGCGGTGCCGGCGCTGCGTTCGCTGGGTTCGCTGGTGGGCAAGGTCGTCGTCGACATCACCAATCCGTTGACCGCCGACTACATGGGCCTGACCCTGGGCCACGACACCTCGGCCGCCGAGGAGATCGCCAAGGCCGTGCCCGAGGCGGAGGTGGTCAAGGCGTTCAACACGCTGTTTGCGCAGGTGCTGGCCGACGGCCCGCAGTTTGCCGGTGGCCAGGTGGCGCCTGTGTTCTTCGCCGGCGACAGCGAACGGGCGAAGCAGACCGCGAAGGCGCTGATCGAAAGCCTCGGCTTCACGGCGGTCGACGCCGGTCCGCTGAAGAACGCGCGCTATCTCGAACCGCTGGCCGCGCTGAACATCTATCTCGGCTACGGCGCCGGCCTCGGCACCGCGATCGCGCCGACCTGGATCCGCAAGGCCTGACGCATCCCGCGTCGGCCGCCCCTCACTCTCTCATTCAAGGAATTCCCATGAACGCTCCGCTCACGTTGGCCGGCCGCGTCGGCCTCTCGCTCATCTTCATCATCTCCGGCTGGGGCAAGATCGCCGCCTACGCCGGCACCCAGCAGTACATGGAATCCGCCGGCCTGCCGGGTGGCCTGCTGCCGCTGGTGATCGCGCTGGAACTGGGCGGTGGCCTGGCCATCCTCACCGGTGCGTTCACCCGCTGGATCGCGTTGGCGCTCGCGGCGTTCTCGCTGGCCAGTGCCGCGGTGTTCCACGCCAACCTCGCCGACGCCGCGCAGGTGATCAACTTCTGGAAGAACGTGGCGATGGCCGGCGGCTTCCTGATGCTCGCCGCCCACGGTGCCGGTGCGCTCAGCCTGGATCACCTGTGGAACAAGCGCCGTAGCGCCTGACTTCCGACGTGCCGTCCCCTGCAACGGGCGCATCGGCGCCCGTTGCCTTTTCAAGGAATCGCCATGACCGCTCCCTCGATCTTCATCTCCCACGGTTCGCCGATGTTCGCGCTGGAGCCGGGCCTGCTCGGCCCGAACCTGCGCGCGATCGGCCAATCGCTGCGCGGCATCGCCGCCGTGCTGGTGGTGTCGCCGCACTGGCAGACGCAGGGCGTGCGCGTCGGTGTCAGTGCCGCGCCGGAAACGATCCACGACTTCGGCGGCTTCCCGCCGCCGCTGTACCAGTTGCAGTACCCCGCGCCGGGTGCGCCGGGCATGGCGCAGGACGCCGCGCGCCTGCTGACGCTGGCCGGCTTCCCGGTGACGTTCGACGAGCGCCGCGGGCTCGATCACGGCGCCTGGGTGCCGTTGCGCTACCTGTTTCCGGACGCCGCGGTGCCGGTGTTCCAGGTGTCGCTGCCGCACGACATCGACGCCGCTGGCGCGCTGCGCCTGGGCCGGGCGCTGGCGCCGCTGCGCGAGCGCGGCGTGCTGGTAGTCGGCTCCGGCAGCCTCACCCACAACCTGTACGAATTCCGCCAGCACATCCGCGATCCGGAGTACGCGCAGCAATTCGTCGACTGGATTCGTGCTGCGGTGGCTGCGCGCGACGTCGAGGCGCTGGTCGACTACCGCCGCCGCGCGCCGCACGCACAACGTGCGCATCCGACCGAGGAGCACTACCTGCCGCTGCTGGTGGCCGTCGGTGCAAGCGCCGACACGGACCCGGCGCGGCTGGTCGAAGGCGGCATGACCTACGGCGTGCTGTCGATGGATTCGTTCGCCTTCGGCTTGCCGGACGCCGGCCCCGGCTGAGCACGGCCGGCAGCCGCGCCTTGGCCCGCACGTGCACGTTGCGCCAAACTGCTGGCGAACCCATCGACGACCCGCCCATGCGCATCTTCTCCCACACCTGCTCCAACACCGAGATCGTCTGTGCGCTCGGCTGCGCCGACCAGCTGGTCGGCGTGGATGCCGATTCCGACTACCCGCCCGACGTGGTGGCGCAGTTGCCCAGCACCGGGCGCGATCTGGATCTGGACGTGGGGGCAGTGCAGGCGCTGGAACCGGATCTGGTGCTGACTTCGCTGACCGTGCCCGGGCATGAGCAGGTGGTCGATGCACTGCACTCGGCGGGACTGGCCACCCTGGTGTGCGATCCGCAGTCGCTGGAGGACGTGTACGCGGATATCCGGCGCATCGCCGGCGCGCTGGGCGTCGCCGAACGCGGCGCGGCGCTGGTGGCGTCGATGCGTGCGGCGATGTCGGCGGTGGAGCCCGCCGGAGCGCGCCCGCGCGTGCTGGTGGAATGGTGGCCCAAGCCGGTGATCGCGGTGGCCCGGCATTCCTGGGTGAACGACATCATCCACCTTGCCGGCGGCATCAACCCGTGGGGCGAGGTGGATGCCCGCAGCGTGCCGCTGCACTATGCGGAGGCGGCGGCCGAGCGCCCCGACATCGTGGCGATGAGCTGGTGCGGCGTGAAGGTCGAGAACTATCGCGCCGACAAGGTGCGCGAGCGCCCGGACTGGGCCGACGTGCCGGCGGTGCGCCACGATCGCATCCACGCGATCAGCGAGGCCTACCTCGGCCGACCCGGCCCGCGACTGGTCGAGGGTTACCGGCAGTTGCGCGCCGCCATCGCGGCGGTCGGTTCCTCCGCGAGGCCATGACTCGGCCCGCATCCCGCCCGCCATCGCCCGCGGCAAGGCCGCATGCACTGGTGTGATCGACGCTCCGCCAACGGGGAGCGAATGCGATGGGCAAGTGGACACAGACAGTGACCGCCAAGGTGCTGGGGGTCGGGCTGCTCGCGTTGCTGATGACGATACCGCTGCTGCAGGTGCGCGAGCTGGTGGGCGAGCGCCAGCAGCTGCGCACCGGCGCGATCAGCCAGATTGCGCAGGGCTGGGGTGGAAGGCAGGTGCTGGGCGGTCCGGTGCTGGTGGTGCCGACGCAGCGGCTGGTGACGGCGGAAGGCCAGGCGGCGCCGCGCTGGCAGGCGGGCAGCGAAAGCATGCTGGCCGATGCGCTGAAGCTGGACGTCGCGATGGCGGTGACCACCCGCAGCTATGGCATCTACAGCGCGCCGGTGTTCGTGGCCACGATGAAACTCGGTGCACGGTTCCGGGCGCAGGACATCGCCCAGTATCGCCACGCCAGCGATGCACGATGGCAGGGCGGCAAGGCGGAACTGCGGCTGCCGGTCGGCGACCTGCGCGGCCTGCAGGAGGTCGGCGACTTGCGCATCAACGGACAGCCGGCGCGATTCGAATCGTCCGCCGACCGGCTCGGCCACTGGTCGAACGTGGTGGTGCCGATCGACCTGGATGCGCTGGGCGACCAGCCGATCGACGTGCAGGTCGATCTCAAGCTGGCCGGCACCGAGGCGCTGCAACTGCTGCCGCTGGCGCGCAGCACCGATGTGACCATGCGCGCGCCATGGAGCGATCCCAGCTTCGTCGGCGCGGCCTTGCCGCAGACGCACCGCATCGATGCCGACGGTTTCAGCGCTCGCTGGCATCTGCTCGATCTCAACCGCAGCTATGGCCAGCACTGGACCGACCGCGAGAACATCGACGCCGCGCTGGCGGCGTCGAGCTTCGGCGTGCAGCTGTACCAGCCGGTGGACGTGTACCAACGCAACGTGCGCGCGGGGAAGTACGGGCTGCTGTTCATCGCGATGACCTTCGTGGCGTTCTTCCTGTTCGAGGTGC
>CALCWL010000017.1 GCA_937906285.1 uncultured Rhodanobacter sp.
CGCCGTACACCACCAGCTCCGCCGGGTTCTCCGCCACCTCGGGATCGAGGTTGTTCTGGATCATGCGGAACGGCGCCTCGCTGAGCCAGCTCTTGCAGGAAAGCTCGCTGCCGCGGGGCGCGCGGATGGTGCGGGTGGTGTCGATGCGGGTGGGTGCGTTCATGGCGATGCGCTCCGGTGAGTCAGACCGCCGAGTATAGGTCAGCGGCCACACGGCCCGAATGCGGTGGTCTGCCGGGTCAGCCCGCTGCGGGCAGGCGCAGGCGCGGGAACGCCAGGGTCATCGTGGTGCCCTGGCCCGGTGCGGATTCCACGTCGACAAAACCGCCGGCCTGCCGCATCACGCCGTACACCTGGGCCAGACCCAGGCCGGTGCCGCTGCCTTCGGGCTTGGTGGTGAAGTACGGCTCGAACAGGCGCTCGCGCACGGCTTCCTCCATGCCGCTGCCATTGTCGGTGACGGCCAATGTAACGTAGTCGCCCGCCTGGCGCAGCGTGCTGCTCTCGGCCTCGCCCACGATCAGCTCGCCCAGGTCGACCCGGATGCTGCCCTGCCCGCGACATGCGTCGCGTGCATTGATGCACAGGTTGATGAAGGCCTGTTCGATGGAATGGCAGTCGCCCAGGGTAGGCAGCTCGTCAGCGACGGGCCCAACCTGGAAATCCATGCCGGCGCCCAGGCTCTGCCTGGCGAAACCCTCGATGTCGCGAACGATCGCGGTCAGTTCCACCGGCGCTGCCGCATAGCGGTGCACACGGGCAAACGCGAGAAGCCGCTTGGCAAGCAGCGCGGCGTGCTGTACGCCCTCCATGCTGTAGCCAAGCATGCGGCGCTGCCGTTCGTCGAGGTTGGCCGGATCGTCCTCGATGCTGCTGAGCGCCACCATGGCGATCTGCAGCATGTTGGCGAAGTCGTGCGAGAGGCCCGCCACCAGTTGGCCAATCGCCTCGTTTTTCTGCGCCTGCTGCGAGGCGTGCTCGGCCACCGCCTGGGCGGCGCTTGCCAGGCCCAGTTGCAGCTTCAGCGACGCCTCCCGGCCGGCTCCCTCCCGCTGGAACACCCGTGCGCGCGCCAGCTGCCGGGCCAGCGCCTCATAGCGGGCGGCATCGCTTTCGCCGGCCAGTTCGCTGAGGCTGAGCCGCCGGTGCAGGCCGTGGATCACCGTGTCCAGGGCCAGCGTTGCCTGCACCGGCTCGGTGACGTCATGACTGATCACGACGATGCCGTCCACCCGCTGTCGCGCATCCAGATACGGATGCACGCTGATCTCCCACCAGCCATCTTCGCCGTCGGCCGACGGCAGCACCTGGGTGAACTCGACCGAGCGCCCCTCGCGCGCGCTCGCCAGCGCTGCATCGATCGCGGCACGCGCTCCCTCGGGCCAGAACGCGGCCAGCGGTTGCCCGATCGCGCTGACCGGGTCGGCAATGCACAGCGCGGCGCGGCCGCTGTCGTTCATGCCGACGATGTGACCGGACACGTCGAGCTCATGTATGCCATCGGGGAAGAACCCGACCAGCTGTCGATAGCGCTCAAGTCGGTTCATGCGTCGCCGCCCCCGGGGAGCTACAGCCTACACAGATTCCACCCTCACCGGGCTTTTACACCGGACAGATCATGGTCGGTCCCCGTCTGCGGAAGATCGCCATGACCCATGCGCAGAACTACACCATCCTGCTGGCAGAGGATGACCGCAGCGCCCGCGACGCCACCGCGATGGTGCTGGAGGCCGAGGGCTACCACGTCGTGACCGCCGGCAACGGCACCAGCGCGTTGAACATGCTGATGCTGGATTCCACCATCGACCTGCTGGTGAGCGACATCCACATGCCCGGCGGCATCGACGGTATCGAACTGGCGCTGCGCGCCCGACGGCATCGGTCCATCCAGGTCATGCTGATCTCGGCGGATCCACGCAACAGCTTCACCTGTTTTCCCGAAAACACGACCTTCCTGGCCAAGCCCTACGATCGCCGCGCCCTGCTCGGCGCAGTGGGCGGGCTGCTCGGCATCACCTCCGCCTGAACGTCCGGTGGGCGAAGGGCGTGGAGCGCGCGTTTCGCGGGGTGCCCGTCGAACGCTGGCGCTGAGCGGCCGTCGGCATGGCTGAGGGCGGGCTGCGGGCGGCGTCGATGCCGGTGTGCTTGCGCAGCGCCACGCTCGCGCAGGCCTCCAGGCTGACCCTGGCCATGCCCGCGGCGCTGCGTCGGTGGCCCGTGCGTTCCGGCACTGGCGCCACGCCTGGGGCGGATGGAAGCTGCGCGGCAACCCGACCGCCGGAGTCGCCGATG
>CALCWL010000018.1 GCA_937906285.1 uncultured Rhodanobacter sp.
CACCGCGCTGCCGTGGCCCTGCAGTTCCAGCACGTGTTCGCCGGTGTAGGAGGCGGGGGCGGGGAAGTACAGCAGCAGACCGCGGTCGATCAGTCCGCCGTCGGCGTCGCGGAACGCGGCGAAATGCGCGTAGCGCGGTTGCGCGGGCCGGCCGAGCAGGGCCTGGGCAATCGCCGGGACGGTGGGGCCGGAGACGCGCACCACGCCCACGCCGGCGGCACCGGGAGCACTGGCGATGGCGGCGATGGTGTCGGTGGATGCGGCGATCATGGGGCGAACTTTACAGGGCGACTCCGGTTTGGACGCGCGAGCGTGACGCCGGCCAAGTCGGCAGCCGGAAACGAAGCAGCCGCGGCGGTTGCCCGTCGCGGCTGCTTTGTGGCTCGCCCGCAGGAGCTCAGGCCGCCTTGGGCCTGGCTTCGCCTTCGCGGTCGATGTGGTGGGTCACCCACCACTGCTGGCCCAGCCCGACCAGACCATTGACGGCGTAGTACAGGCACAGGCCGGCGGGGAAGAAGGCGAACATCACGGTGAACAGCAGCGGCATCACCTTCATCATCTTCGCCTGGGTCGGGTCCATGCCCGCGGCGACGGGGTTCAGCCACTGCGTGCCGAGCATCACGATGGCGTAGATGATCGGCAGGATGTACCACGGATCGGGCGCGCTGAGGTCGGGAATCCACAGGAACGGCGCGTGGCGCAGCTCCAGGCTGTACTCGAGCACGAAGAACAGGCCGTAGAACACCGGCAGCGTGATCAGCACCGGCAGGCAGCCGCCCATCGGGTTGACCTTCTCCTTCTTGTACAGCTCCATGGTGGCCTGCTGCATCTTCTGGCGGTCGTCGCCGTAACGCTCCTTCAGCGCCTGCAACCGCGGCGTCAGCTTGCGCATGCGCGCGCTGGAGCGGTACTGCATCGCGGTGAGCTTCCAGGTGAGGCCCTTGATCAGCAGCACCAGCAGGATGATCGCCACGCCCCAGTTCCTGGTGATCGCGTGGAACTGCGACAGCACCCAGTGCATCGGCACGGCGATGGCCTTGAACATGCCGTAGTCGATGGTGAGGTCGAGCCCGGG
>CALCWL010000019.1 GCA_937906285.1 uncultured Rhodanobacter sp.
GCGCCGATCCCCGCCGCGCGGCGCCAGGCCGTGCCCGGCGTGCGCCTGTGCGTGGCCTGCCAGCAGCAGCGCGACAGCGAGCGCGCCGCCAGCCTGTACAACCGCCGCGGCAGCAAGGACAGTCAGCTGCGCTGAGCCGGTGGGAGGGCCAGGCGCAGGATGCGGCGGTTGCCGGCCGGTCACTGGCGAACGCCGCGGCCGGCGACGCGGATCACACCCGATTTGTGTGGCGCGGAGTATGGTGTGGCGACCAGTATTCGTCACAGCGACGATCGTGGAGGTACCGGCTTGACCCCGACGCCCCCCGCCGAACTTGCCGCAGGCATCGATTACTTCTTCGCGGTGCGCCCCGACGGCCACGCGCGCGTGGAGATCGCCAACGCGGCGGCACGTTTTCGCCGCTCGCAGCGCGCCAGCGGCGTACCGGTGTCGGTCGACAACCTGCACCTTGCCTTGTGTCCGATGGGCCGGCCCGAACGGCCGCAGCTGTCGCTGGAGCGCGCCATGCTGGCTGCTGGCGCCGCGGTGCGGGGCAACGCATTCACCGTCACGCTCGACGCCGCCATGCGCTGCATCCCCACCGGCGGACAGTTTCCCTTCGTGCTGTGCGCGGACCCGGTCACCGCCGTGGCGGCACTGGAGCTGCGCAAGGCGATCGCCGCTGCACAGCGCGTGCAGGGATTGCAGGTCCATGGCGTCTCCAGTTTTCACCCGCACGTGGCCCTGCAGCATGGACCGGCGATCGACGCGATCGAGGAGTCGATCAGCCCGATCCAGTGGCGGGCGGAAGAGTTCGTGCTGATCCGCAGCTTCTTCGGCCAAGCCAGCCACGAAGTGGTCGGGCGCTGGCCGCTAGCGAGCGAACCTGCGCCGGCAACGATCGACCTGCTGGCCGAACTGGCCAACATGCCGGACTTGCCGGCCTTGCCCGACGAGTGAGGCCAAGCCGGCGGATTTCTAGATTGGCGGTTCCGCGCGGGCCTGCGGCGTGCTTGCGCGCCGCTGTCGTGCCAGCGCGTGTTCGCGCTGGGCGATGTAGAGGCTGGCGCCGATGATGATGGCCGCGCCCAGTGCGGTGTAGTGATCCACCGCCTCGCCGAAGATCCACCACGCCAGCACCGCCACGATCAGCAATTGCAGATAGCTGAAGGGCGCCAGCATCGAGGCCTCGGCCAGGCGCAGCGCGCGTGTCCAGCAATAGTGGCCGCCGGTGCCCAGCGCGCCGGAGAGCACCAGCCATGGCCAGATGGTGGCGTGCGGCCATTGCCACACGGTCAGCGCCGCTGGCAGCGACAGCGGCACCCACAGCAGGGTGGTCAGCAGCACGATGCGGTCCGCCGGCTCGCTGCCGGTCAGCGACTTGATGCTGATCGTCACCGCGCCGGTGAGCCCGGCTGCCAGCAGCGCGACGAGACTGCCCGGCGCAAACGCTGCGCTGCCGGGACGCACGATCACCAGCACGCCGATGAAGCCGGCGATTACCGCACTCCAGCGGCGCCGGCGCACCACTTCGCCGAGAAAGATCACCGCACCGATGGTCACGAACAGCGGCGAGGAATACGACAGTGCCACCGCCTCGGCCAGCGGCAGGTTCACGATGGCCCAGAAGCCGGCCAGCATGCCGCCCATGCCCAGCACGCAGCGCATCACGTAGAAGCCGAAGCGTGGCGTGCGCAGCAGCGACCAGCCCGGCCCGATCAGCAGCGGCAGCGCGAACAGCGCGCCGAATGTGCTGCGGAAGAACGTGATCTGGAATGGATGCAACTGCGCCGAGGCCAGTCGGATCGACACCGCCATCAGCGCGAACAGGCTGGCGCTTGCCAGCATCAGCAACACGGCGCGTGAAGGCAGTGCGGTGGCGGGCGGCGATGAGGGAGTCGAGGCCAGAGCGGTGCCGCGCAGGGACGTGGGAGGCGCGCATGGTAGCCCATTCTGCATCGGCTACGTGCCGTCGGCGATGCTGTAGAAGCGCACCCTGTGCGCGAGCCCTTCGCCACGTGACGAAGGGCATCGCGCACAGGGTGCGCTTCTGCAAATAGCGAAATGGATCGTGGGGCGGGCGGTGTCCGCCCTACGGAGTTTCGCCCGCCCGCGCCTGCAGCCGCTCGCGCACGGCCGGTTCCAGGCTCTTCATGCCCCAGCGACGGCCTTCCGCCAGCGCGGCCTCGCTCGACTTGCCGTCGATCCATGCGGCGCGCAGCGCGATCATCGCGCCGACCCGGTTGCCGCTCGCGCAATGCACCAGGGTCTCCTGCGTGCCGGCCTCGCGCAGCAACTGGTCGAAGCGGACCACGTTGGCCCGGGTCAGATCACCGGCGCCGCGGATCGGCAGGTTGGTGTAGCCGATGCCGGCCTGACGCATCGCGGCTGCCTCGTCGAAAGCAGGCGTCTCGCTGTCGGCGCTCAGGTCGACCACCCGCTTGATGCCGGCTCGCTGCAGCGCGGCTACGTCATCGGCCTGCAGCCTGCCCGATGCGACCCGATGCGGCGCCGGAAACGACACGTTCGGCAGGCCGGCCAGCGCGGCCTCGGCCGGTTCGGCGGCGTGCGCGGCGAGTGGAGTGGCCATCAGGGCCAATGACAACAACAGGGATCGGAACATGTCGGCAACCTCGAGGTGAACCCTCCCGCAGGATAGCCGACGCCGCCTCACGGCCGTTTACTGCCGCGCCTGCAGCCGCAGTCCGCGCGGCGTGAGCCACTTCTCGACCAGTTCGAACAGGCCTTGCACCAACAGCGCCAGCACCGCCGCCGGGATCGCGCCTTCCAGGATCAGCGGAATGCTGTCCAGCCGGATGCCGGTGAGGATCGGCTGGCCGTAGCCGCCGGCGCCGATCAGTGCAGCCAGGGTCGCCGTGCCCACGTTGATGACTGCCGCGGTCTTGATGCCGGCCAGGATCGAGCGCATCGCCAGCGGCAACTCGATGCGGCGCAGCCGCACCCGCGGCGGCAGCCCGAGCGCCGCCGCGGATTCGATCAGTTCCGGTGCGATGCCGACCAGGCCGGCATGCGTGTTGCGCACGATCGGCAGCAGGCTGTACAGGAACAGCGCGGCCACCGCCGGCCACGTTCCGATGCCCAGCAACGGGATCATGAACACGAACATCGCCAGCGAGGGCACCGTCTGCAGCACGCCGCTGGCGGCGATCACCAGCTGCCCCAGCCGACGCCGGCGCGCAGCCACGATGCCCAGCGGGATCGCCAGCAGCAACGCCAAACCCAAGGAAATCGCCACCAGCTCGACGTGCTCCACACTGCGCTGGCGCAGCCGCTGCCACAGGCCGCGCCGTCCCACCTCGATGTGCGTGCCGAGGAAGTCGGCGGCTACCGCGCTGTCGCGGCGACGGTCCAGCTTCACCGCGGCGTTCATCGCGCGCATCGTTTGCTCGTCGATGCGATCGGCAAGCTGGCGCAGCGCGGCGACGAAGGCGGGCCGGTCGCGCTCCAGCGCCAGCCGGTACAGGAACACCGCCTGGTAGCGCGGAAAGTAGTGGCGGTCGTCGCGCAGCACGCGCAGGTGGTAGTACGGAATCTCCGCGTCGGTGCTGTACAGGTCGATCGCGTCCACCGCGCCGCTGGCCACCGCGCGGTACGACAGCGCGTGATCCAGCCCGCTGACCTTCGTCTGCGGCAGGGCATAGGCGCGGCGCAAACCCGGCCAGCCATCGCCGCGGTCCATGAACTCGTTGGAGAAGCCGAAGCGCAGCGACGCGTGCGCGCGCAGGTCGGAGATGCGTTCGATGCCCAGCTGCGCCGCCTCGTCCCGGCGCATGCCGATCGCGTAGGTGTTGTCGAAGCCCAGCGAGTCGGTGATGCCGATGCCCAGTGGTTTCAGCCGGACGCGCAAGGTGGCGATGTCGGCGTCGGC
>CALCWL010000020.1 GCA_937906285.1 uncultured Rhodanobacter sp.
CACCACGTCGTGCGGGTTCGCCACCTTGCCCTCGACCAGGTTGTCGGTGATGTCGAGCAGGCCGTTGATGAAGAGCTTGTAGCAGGCGATGCCCTCGGCCAGCACCGCATCGCGGTCGCCGTCGGGGGACTTCTTGACGAAGAAGCCGCCCTTGGAACCGACCGGCACGATCACCGTGTTCTTCACCATCTGCGCCTTGACCAGGCCCAGCACCTCGGTGCGGAAATCCTCGCGGCGGTCGGACCAGCGCAGGCCGCCGCGGGCGACCGCACCGAAGCGCAGGTGGATGCCTTCCACGCGCGGGGCGCACACCCAGATCTCGCGGTACGGTACCGGCTTGGGCAGCTCGGCGACCTGGTGCGAGTCGATCTTGTAGCTGATGTAGTCGCGGAACGCGCCCTCCCACTGCTGGAAGAAGCTGGTGCGCAGGGTGGCGCGGATCAGGCCCACGAAGCTGCGCAGGATGCGATCCTCGTCGAGACTGGCCACGTTCTCCAGCAACACGCCGATGGCGGCTTCCACGACCTTGACCTGCTCGGCGCGCGGGCGCGCCAGCGCGGCGCCCAGCTCGTCGATCAGGCCGGGCTGCGCAGCCTGCACGTTGGCCGGGATCAGCGTGCGCATCTCAACCGCCAGGGTGGCCCCGGCGATCTTCAGCTCATCGGGCGAAAGCGCCTCGCGACGCGGGTCGAACTTGGCCAGGAACAATTCCACCAGCAGACCGGCGATCGCCGGGTAGCGGTTGAGCGTCTCCTCCATGTACGCCTGCGAGAAGGTCACGCCGGTCTGCAGCAGGTACTTGCTGTAGCCGCGCAGCATGGCCACCTGGCGCCAGTTGAGCTTGGCGCCGAGCACCAGGCGGTTGAAGCCGTCGTTCTCGGCGCCGCCGCGCCAGACATGCTCGAACGCCTCCTCGAACAGCGCGCCGACCTGCTCCACGCTGAAGGCCAGTTTGCCGGTGGGCTGCACGTCGAAATCCTGGATCGACAGCGGCGTGTCGCCGGGGATCTCGTAGACATGCTCAGTGAGCACGCGCAGGCCGAGGTTCTCCAACTGCGGCAGCACCTCGGACAGCGAGATGTCGCTGCCGTTGCGATACACCTTGAAGCGCAGCGATTCGGGATTCTGCGGCGGGTGGTAGAACGACATGCGGATGCCGTGCTCGCCGCTCAGCTGCGACAACTCGTGGATGTC
The DNA here is from genome assembly GCA_937906285.1 of uncultured Rhodanobacter sp. Taxonomy (GTDB): domain Bacteria; phylum Pseudomonadota; class Gammaproteobacteria; order Xanthomonadales; family Rhodanobacteraceae; genus Rhodanobacter. Next base: position 1,195 of record CALCWL010000020.1, read on the forward strand.
CTCCGCGGCCACCGCCGGGCTGACGTCCTCGACGTAGCCGGCCGGCAGCGCGCGCGCGTAGCGGTTGGCCAGCACTACGCCCTCGTGCTCGCCGCGCAGGCGCACCAGCGCGTCGCGCACCTCGTCGTGCCAGTTGCGCACGATCGCGGCCACCGCGTGCTCCAGTTCGGTGACGTCGCAGACGGGCTGGTCGCCGATCTTCGGCCGCATCACGATGGTCAGTCGCGCCAGCGCCGACTCGCCCATCTCCACCGAGGAATCGCTCTGCACCGCGTGCAGCGCCATCCCCAGGGTGGCCTCGATGCGTTCGCGCACCGAGGTGTTGAAGCGATCCCGCGGCACGAACACCATGCAGGTGAAGAACCGGCCGTAACGGTCGCGGCGCACGAACAGTCGCGTGCGCGCGCGCTGGCGCAGTTCGAGAATGCCCATGGACGTGCTGAACAATTCATCCTCGGTGCCCTGCAGCAGCTCTTCGCGCGGCAGCGTTTCCAGGATGTGGCGCAGCGACTTGCCGGAATAGGAGTCGCGCTTGAGGCCCGAACGGGCCAGCACCGCCTCGACCTTGTGCCGCACCAGCGGCACGTCCTGCGGCCGCGCCATGTAGGCGCTGGAGGTGAACAGGCCCAGGAAGCGCTGCTCGGCGACGGCACGGCCGTCCGGCCCGAACTGCAGCACGCCGATGTAATCCATGTAACCGGGGCGATGCACGTGCGAACGCGCATTGGTCTTGGTCAGGATGATCGCGTCGGTGGCGCCGGACTGCGGCAGCTCGCTGGCCGCCAGGGTGCGCAGCGAACGCGGGGCCAGCGCGCTGTCGGTCTTGCGCAGGATGCCCAGGCCCGAGGCCCCGCGCGAACGCAGCACGCGGTCGCCGTCGGCATCGACCACCTCGTATTCGCGGTAGCCGAGGAAGGTGAAGTTGTCGTCCGCCAGCCAGCGCATGAACGCTGCCGCCTCCTTCGCCGAGGCTTCGTCCAGCGGGGTCTTGCGCTGCGGCAGCTCTGCGGCGACCGCCAGCGCCTGCTCGCGCATCGCGCTCCAGTCGGTGACCGCGGCGCGCACGTCTTCCAGCGCCGACTCGACCTGCGCCTTCAGTTGTTCCTGCTCGGCGGCATCGGCGGCGCGGTCGATCTCGAAATGCATCACCGACTCGGCGTGACCCTGCTTGCCGCCCAGTTCCTGCAGCGCGCCGGCGGCGTCGCGCGAGACAGTCAGCACCGGATGGATCACCGCATGGATCTGCAGGTTGGCCGACACCACCATGCTCACCGTGTCGATCAGGAACGGCATGTCGTCGGTGACCACCTGCAGCAGGCTGCGCCCGGCGTGAAGATCCGCGGGGCTCAGCACGCGCACCGCGGCGCGGCCGGCCGGGCGCTGCTGCATGAACTCCAGCAGGCTGCCGACCAGCGCCGCCCACTGCACCGACGTGTGCAACTGGACGTCGCTGCCGGCGACCCGTGCGAAGAAGGCGGTGCAGAACACCTCGGCCTGGGCCAGGCGCTGGGGCGACATGCCGCTCTTTTTCAGCTCGGCGAGCACTACGGACGGGAGGGAGGGGTCATTTGCCGCAAGGGTCGCATTCATGGCATCTGCTGGTAGTGGGACGGAGGTGGGAAGAGCCGCGATAAATCCTCGGAAGGATACGCCGCGGCACCTCCCGAATCCACCCGCGCACGGGCCGGCGCGGACGTCTGCGACGCGCCGCGCGGGGCGCGAATGATCCGCCGCGCCAACGCGGCTCCCGCGGATGTCGAACCGTTTGTCGAACAATGTGTCGAACGGCGCGTGGGATGGCGGCGAACATTCACCGGCCGCTGCCTCCGACCATGCCAGGTTGCGCGCACGACCCGCGCTGGAAACGACGCCGCCGGAAAATGTATACTGCGCAGTCCAGTTTGTACGTTGTGACATGTCCGAAGCGCCGCCGCGGCGTCGTTCCGGGCGCCACCGGCAACACCCGATGCGCGGCGGAAACGGATTCCCGCGCGGCGCATGCGACGCCCCTCCCCACACCCCGAACAAGAAAGAGAACCGGAGTCCCCATGAAGCCTTCGTCACTGCGCTCGCCGCTGCTGTGCCTGTGCCTGCTGGTATTGGCCGGTTGCGGCAAGAGCACCGGGAACGGTCCGCCGCAAATGCCGCCGCCCGAGGTGGGTGTGGTCACCGTGCAGCCGCAGAACTCGCCGCTGACCCGCGACCTGGTCGGGCGACTGTCGGCCTACCGCAGCGCCGACGTGCGCGCCCGGGTGGCCGGTGTACTGCTCAAGCGCGATTACGAGGAAGGCACCGACGTCAAACGCGGCCAGCTGCTGTTCCAGATCGACCCGGCACCGCTGCAGGCCGAGTTGAATGCGGCCAAGGCTGCGCTGGCACAGGCGCAGGCCAGCTGGACCAACAACAAGGTGACCGCGCAGCGCGTGCGCGAACTGGCACCCAAGGGCTACGTGTCCAAGGCCGACCTCGACAACGCACTGGCCGCCGAGCGCAGCAGCGCCGCCGCCGTGCAGGCAGCGCGCGCCAACGTGGAGACCGCGCGCATCAACCTGGGCTACGCCCATGTCACCGCGCCGATCGCCGGTCGCGCCGGCCAGCAGCAGGTGACTGAGGGCGCGCTGGTGGGCAACGGCGCGGCCACCTTGCTTACCACGGTCGAGCAGATCGACCCGCTGTACGTGAACTTCACGCTCAGCGTGGAATCGCTGGAGAACATGCGCCAGGCGCAGAGCGAGGGCAACGTCACCCTGGCCGGCCAGAACAAGGCCAGCGTGCGCATCACCCTGCCCGACGGCAGCACCTACGCCGAGCCGGGCACGGTCGATTTCTCCGCCGCCACGGTCAACCCGGCGACCGGTTCGGTGGACCTGCGCGCCACCATCCCCAACCCGCAGCACAAGCTTCTGCCGGGGATGTACGTGACCTTGCAGGCCAACCTGGGCCAGCGCCACAAGGTGTTCGTGCTGCCGCAGCAGGCGGTGCAGCGCGATACCGCCGGCGCCTACGTGATGACTGTGGGTGCGGACAACAAGGTCGTGCGCAAGGAGGTCACCACGGCCGACATGCGCAACGGCGACTGGGTGATCAGCGGCGGCCTCAAGGCCGGCGACAAGGTGGTGGTTTCCGGCATCCAGAACGTGAAGGAAGGCGAGCCGGCCAAGCCGAGTCCCTGGCACCGCGACGCGCCCGCCGGCGCGACGTCCACGGCGCCGATGGGCGGCGCTTCCGCGAACGGCCAGTAACGGAGCGCCGACATGCCCAATTTCTTCATCGACCGCCCGATCTTCGCCTGGGTGGTGGCCATCCTGATTTCGCTCGGCGGCGTGCTGGCCATTCTCAACCTGGGCGTGGAGTCCTACCCGGACATCGCGCCGCCGTCGGTGACGGTGAGCGCCAGTTACCCCGGCGCCAGCGCCGACACCACCGAGAAGACGGTCACCCAGGTGATCGAGCAGCAGCTGACCGGCATCGATCACCTGCTGTATTTCAGCTCTTCGTCCAGCGCCAGCGGGCGCGCCAGCATCACGCTGACCTTCGAGAGCGGCACCGACCCGGACATCGCCCAGGTGCAGGTGCAGAACAAGGTGGCGCTGGCCACGCCGCGGCTGCCTTCCGAGGTGACCCAGCAGGGCGTGGTGGTGGCCAAGGCCAACTCCGGCTTCCTGATGGTGGTGGCGCTGCAATCGACCAACCCGGCCATCGACCGCGACCGCCTCAACGACATCGTCGGCTCGCAGGTGCTCGACCAGATTTCGCGCGTGCCGGGCGTGGGCAGCACGCGGCAGTTCGGCTCCGAGTACGCCATGCGCATCTGGCTCAACCCGGACAAGTTGCACGGCTACAACCTGTCGGCCAGCGAGGTGCTTGCGGCGGTGCGTTCGCAGAACGTGCAGTTCGCCGCCGGCTCGCTCGGCGCGGATCCGGCCATTCCCGGCCAGGGTTTCAGCGCCACGGTGTCCACCGAGGGGCGTTTCACCACGCCGCAGCAGTTCGCCGACATCATCTTGCGCACCAACCCCGACGGTACCACCGTCACCCTGGGCGACGTGGCGCGGATCAGCTTCGGCCCCGGCAACTACGGCTTCGACACCCAGTACGACGGCAAGCCGGTCGGTGCTTTCGCGATCCAGCTGCTGCCCGGCGCCAATGCGCTCAATGTGGCCACCGCCGTGCGCGCCAAGATGGACGAGCTGGCGCCCAGCTTCCCGCCGGGCGTGACCTGGTTCAGCCCCTACGACAGCACCACCTTCGTGACCATCTCGATCAACGAGGTCGTGCACACGCTGATCGAGGCGATCGTGCTGGTGTTCCTGGTGATGCTGCTGTTCCTGCAGAACTTCCGCGCCACCATCATCCCCACCCTGGTGATCCCGGTCGCCCTGCTCGGCACCTTCCTGGGCATGCTGGTGCTCGGCTTCACCATCAACCAGCTGACCCTGTTCGGCATGGTGCTGGCGATCGGCATCGTGGTCGACGACGCGATCGTGGTGATCGAGAACGTCGAACGCATCATGACCGAGGAGGGTCTGTCGCCGAAGGAAGCCACGCGCAAGGCGATGGGCCAGATCACCGGCGCGGTGGTGGCGATCACGGTGGTGCTGGCGGCAGTGTTCGTGCCCTCGTCGCTGCAGCCTGGCGCCTCCGGCATCATCTACAAGCAGTTCGCGCTGACCATCGCGCTGTCGATGGGCTTCTCCGCCTTCCTCGCGCTGAGCTTCACACCGGCGCTATGCGCCAGCTTCCTGCAACCGGAGCACGAGAAGAAGAAGAACCTCGTCTATCGCAAGTTCAACCGGCTGTTCGACTGGACCACCCACACCTACACCCGCCACGTGGGCATCGCGATCGGCCACGCGCCGCGGTGGATACTGGCGTTCCTGGTGGTGGCGCTGCTCAGCGGCTTCCTCTACACGCGCCTGCCCGGCAGTTTCCTGCCGGAGGAGGACCAGGGCTACGCCATGTCGGTGATCCAGCTGCCGCCGGGCGCGACCAAGCAGCGCACCAGCGAGGTCATGGCGCAGATGCGCGACATCCTGCGCAAGGATCCGGCGGTGGATGGGGTGATGCAGGTGACCGGCTTCAGCTTCATCGGCTCCGGCGAGAACGCCGGCATGGCCTTCATCAAGCTCAAGGACTGGGCCGACCGCGACGTCGGCGCCGGCGAGTTCATCCAGCGTGCCAACCGCGAACTGCACCAGATCCGCGATGCGCGCATCTTCGTGATCAACATCCCCACCGTGCAGGGGCTGGGCCAGTTCGGCGGCTTCGACATGTACCTGCAGGACCGCAGCGGCGCCGGTCGGGACGCCCTGACCGCGGCACGCAACACCCTGATCGGCAAGGCCAGCCAGGACAGCAAGCTGACCGGCGTGCGTCCGAACGCGCTGGAGGAAGCGCCGCAGCTGCACTTGCAGGTGGATCGCGTGCAGGCGCAGTCGATGGGCCTGTCGATCGGCGACATCTACAACGCGATCGGGCTGATGCTGGCGCCGGTGTACGTGAACGACTTCACCTACGGCGGGCGCATCAAGCGGGTGATCATGCAGGCCGACGCGCCCTACCGCATGGGCCCGGACGCACTGCAGCACATCTTCACGCCCAGTTCGAAGCTGGCCGGCGACGGCACGCCGCAGATGATTCCACTGGCCAACGTGGTGCACTCGACGTGGGACGTGTCCTCGCCGTCGCTGACCCGCTACAACGGCTACTCGGCGGTCGAGATCGTCGGCTCGCCGGCACCCGGGCACGCCTCGGGCGAGGCGATGAGCGAGATGGAGCGGATCATCCGCAACGACCTGCCCAAGGGCTTCGGCTACGACTGGACCGGGCAGTCGTACCAGGAAATCCTCTCCGGCAATGCCGCCACCCTGCTGATGGTGCTATCGATCTTCATCGTGTTCCTGGCGCTGGCCGCGTTGTACGAAAGCTGGTCGATCCCGGTCTCGGTGCTGCTGATCGTGCCGCTGGCGTTCCTCGGCGCGGTGGTGTTCACCCTGCTGCGCGGCCTGCCCAACGACATCTACTTCAAGATCGGCCTGATCACGGTGATCGGCCTGGCGGCGAAGAACGCGATCCTGATCGTGGAATTCGCGGTCGCCGAGCAACAGGCCGGGCGCAGCCTGCGCGAGGCCACGGTCGACGCGGCCCGCCTGCGCCTGCGCCCGATCCTGATGACCTCGCTGGCCTTCATCCTGGGCGTGTTCCCGCTGTTCGTCTCCTCCGGCGCCGGCGCCAACGCGCGCCATGCCATCGGCACCGGCGTGATCGGCGGCATGCTGTTCGCCACCTTCCTCGGCGTGCTGCTGATCCCGGTGTTCTACGTGGTCGTGCGTCGCCTGCTCGGCGACAAGCTCGATGGCCACGACCACCCGGGCATCCAGGGGCCACACACCTTCGACTCCGATCCGCAGCGGGGGCTTTGAAGCCGGGAATAGGGAATCGAGAATAGGGAATCGGAAAAACACGCCCCGCAAGCCCCTGACAAAAACGCCCCGGTATCAGCCGGGGCGTTTTTTGTTTCCCTTGAGAGCGGCGGAGCCTCAATCAACCGGATTGCGCCTGCCGCATGCTCGTCCGATTCCCCATTCCCTATTCCCTATTCCCTATTCCCTATTCCCTGCCTCACCGCAACCCCGTCTCCGCCCGCGCAATCACCAGTCGCTGGATCTCGCTGGTGCCTTCGTAGATCTCGGTGATCTTGGCGTCGCGGAAGTAGCCCATGCCGCCGTGGATCTGCACGGCCTGGTGGGCGATCCACATCGCCGCTTCCGACGCGGTGAGCTTGGCCACCGCCGCCTCGGTGCCGAAGCGGCCGCCGTGCTTCTCGGTTTCGCCCTTGGCCCAGGCCGCGCGCAAGGTCAGCAGGGTCGCCGCATCCAGCTTGCACTTCATGTCGGCGATCTTGGACTGGGTCATCTGGAACGTGCCGATCGGTGCGCCGAAGGCCTTGCGGTCGCGCGACCACTGCAGGGTGGCCTCGTACGCGGCACGGGCGATGCCGACCGCTTGCGAGGCGATGCCGATGCGTCCGGCATCGAGCACGCCCATCGCGATCGAGAAGCCCTTGCCTTCTTCGCCCAGCAGGTTTTCCTTCGGCAGCACGTAGTCGGTGAACTCGATCTCGCAGGTGGCCGAGGCGCGGATGCCGAGCTTCGGCTCGGTCTTGCCGGCGTGGAAGCCCGGCAGCTGGGTGTCGACGATGAAGGCCGACACGCCCTTGGCGCCGATGCCCGGCGTGGTGATCGCGAACAGCACGATGTAGCGCGCCACCGGACCGGAGGTGATCCAGCTCTTCTTGCCGTTGATGACCCAGTCGCCGTTCGCGTTCCTGGTGGCACGGGTGTGCATGGCCGAGGCATCGGAGCCCGATTGCGGCTCGGTCAATGCATAGGCACCGATCGCCTCGCCGGTGGTGATGGCGCGCACGTACTGCTGCTTCTGTTCCTCGGTGCCGTGCTTGAGGATGCCGTTGCAGAACAGCGAATTGTTCACCGACATGACGGTCGACGTGGCCGCGTCGGCGGACGCGATCTCGATCATCGCCAGCACGTAGGCGATCGGGTCCATGCCGGCACCGCCGTACGCCTCAGGCACCTCGATGCCCATCAGTCCGAGCCGGCCCATCTCGCGGATGTTCTCCAGCGGAAACTCGCCCTTCGCATCCAGCTCGGCCGCCACCGGCGCAATGCGCTTTTGCGCGAAATCACGGGCGATCGACTGGATCGACAACTGGTCTTCGGTAAAACGGAAATCCACGGGCGGGCTCCTTGAGGCAATCGAGCCGCCGATTTTAGCGGCAAATGGCCGGCCGGCCCGGCGCTATCCGCTTGACGCATGGCAAAGCCCGGCCTAGCCTAATCATCTTTATATCGCGATACAGGGATAATCATGGATCTGGCCACCGCGTCGAGCGTTTTGCGCCTGCTCGCCGACCCCACCCGCGTGCGCCTGCTGGCCCTGCTGGAGAACGAGGAGTTGACCGTGGCCGAACTGGCGGCGGTGCTGCATCTGGCGCAGCCGCGAGTATCCACGCATCTGGCCAAGCTCAAGGAGGCCGGCCTGGTGCGCGACCGCCGCGCCGGCGTCTCCGCCTATTACCGCGCCAACAACGAGGGCGATGAGGCGCAGCGCGCGTTGCTGGTTTCGCTGCGTGCCAGCATCGACGATGCCCTGTTGCGCGAGGACAGCGCGCGATTGCCCGGCGTGCTGGCCAAACGCGCCCGCGAGGAAGGCTGGGCCGACACTGTCGCCGGCGACATGGAGCGCCACTATTCCCCCGGCCGCACCTGGGAAACCCTGGCCCGCTCGCTGCTGCAACTGCTCGAAACCGGCGACGTGCTGGACATCGCCTCCGGCGACGGCATCACCGCCGAGCTGCTGGCGCCGCACGCGCACTCGATCGTCTGCGTCGACTCCAGCGAACGCGTGGTCGAGGCTGCAGCGAAGCGGCTGAAGTCATTCCCCAACGTGCGCGTGGTCCAGGGCGACATGCACGCGCTGGAACTGGGCGAACAACGCTTCGACCTGGTGTTGATGCTGCACGCGCTGACCTACGCCGAACACCCGGCCAAAGCCGTGGCCGAAGCCGCCCGTCTGTTGCGCCCCGGCGGTCGGCTGCTGGCCGTGACACTGGGCCAGCACGACCATCGCGCCGCGGTCGAACCGTTCGATCACCGCAATCTCGGTTTCCGCATCGAGCAACTCGAAGGCCATGCGCGCAGCGCCGGGCTCGACGTGCTCAGCGGCAACCGGCTCAGCCGCGAGCGCAAGGCGCCGCACTTCGAAGTCATCAGCCTGCTCGCGCGCAAGCGCGCCTGACTCTCCATATCTGCAAGGACGTTGCAATGAATACCCTGCCCTGGCTTCACCCCGACCGCGTTGCCGCCCTGGAACAGGCGCTGCACGAACGCATCCTGATTCTCGACGGTGCCATGGGCACCATGCTGCAGGCGCACCACCTCGATGAAGACGGATTCCGCGGTGAACGTTTCGAGCACGGCCACGACGGCCACGCGCACGCGCACGACCACCCGGGCTGCGACCTCAAGGGCAACAACGACCTGCTCACGCTGACCCGCCCGGAAATCATCCGCAGCGTGCACGAGGCCTACCTCGAAGCCGGCGCCGACCTGATCGAGACCAACACCTTCAACTCCACCCGCATCAGCCAGTCCGACTACAAACTGCAGCACCTGGCCCACGAGCTGAATCTGGAAGGCGCCAAGCTGGCCCGCGCCGCCTGCGACGCGATGACGGCGAAGGCGCCGCAGCAGCCGCGCTTCGTGATCGGCGTGCTCGGCCCGACCAGCCGCACCGCCTCGCTGTCGCCGAACGTCAACGACCCCGGCTTCCGCAACGTCAGCTTCGAGGAGCTGGCGGCCAACTACACCGAAGCCGCCGGTGGCCTGATCGACGGCGGCGCCGACGTGATCATGGTCGAGACGATCTTCGACACGCTGAACGCCAAGGCCGCGCTGTTCGCGCTCTCCGAACTGTTCCACCAGCGCAGCGCACAGGTGCCGGTAATGATCTCCGGCACCATCACCGACCGCTCCGGCCGCACCCTGTCCGGGCAGACCGCCGAGGCGTTCTACTACTCGGTGCGCCACGCGCGGCCGTTGGCGGTGGGCTTCAACTGCGCGCTCGGCGCCGAGGACCTGCGCCCGCACATCCAGACCCTGGCGAGCATCGCCGAGAGCTGCGTCAGCACCCACCCGAACGCCGGCCTGCCGAACGCGTTCGCCGAGTACGACGAGACACCCGAGCATATGGCCGGGGTCATCGGCGGCTTCGCCCGCGATGGCCTGCTCAACCTGGTCGGCGGCTGCTGCGGCACCACGCCGGCGCACATCAAGGCGATCGCCGAGGCGGTGCGTGATTGCGCGCCGCGTGCGCTGCCTTGCGTCGATCAAGCGGAGGCCGCATGACCATGACGCGCCACACCCGCCTGTCGGGCCTCGAACCGCTGGTCATCACCCCCGACCTGCTGTTCATCAACATCGGCGAGCGCACCAACGTCACCGGCTCCGCC
>CALCWL010000021.1 GCA_937906285.1 uncultured Rhodanobacter sp.
ACGGTTTCACCGTGATCGACAGCTATCTGCAGCTGCCGCCGATAAGCGGCGTGCAATGCGCGGTGGCGTCCCGTCAGGTCGACCGTGCCGGCACCTACCGGGTGAGCTGGAGCGGCAGTCCGCGCCAGCGGGCGATCCTGTGGCTGTTCGCGTTTCAAGCTGTCGTGCCATAGTTCGCCCGCATAGCACACGGGCAGTCTGAATGGCGTGTCCTGTTGCACAGTTAGACGCGGTTCTGCGCTAATCTTGTCGCCCAGAGGCTGGTTTGGCAGACGATGCGATGAGCGGGTACTGCCAGGCGGCTTCGCTGGGCAGAAGCCGGTCGGTCCGCGGTGACTCGCGGATGCTGCGCATCCTGCCCGAAGGAGATCGGCGAGTGTCGTGGCGGTCATCGCCGCCCCGACCAGGAGGGGGTCGTGGGCGCGGCATCCAAGCCAGTGGGAATTGACGACGGCATGTCGTTGCTGGACGTGCTGCCGGGCATCGCGCCTGCCGGGGACGAAACCTGGCAAAGCCGCCGCGTGCCGCTGGACGGCGCATTGACCACTCGGGTGGCGCCGCTGCACGCGGCAGATGCCGAGCGCGCGGCGCTGACCCTGCTGGCCGCGCTGGCGCTGGTCGAGGCGCGTCTGACCGGCGCCGAGTCCGCCGTGGCGACACTGCACCAGGCCGGACGCATCCGCCAGCTGACCGTGCCGGTGCCTCGCGGCGCCCGATGCAAGACATGGCTGGAGGGCGTGCTGTCCGCACCGCGCGAGTCGGCAGCCCCGGCCACGGCGGCTTGGATGGTGCTGCAGGACGCGGCGGCGCCGGATGCGGCCGCGGCGCTCTCCACCTGGCGTCTCGATCGCGGCGACGCGACCGCCCTCGAACTGAGCTGGCGCAGTCCGCTGACCGCCGCCAGCGTGGAGCTGCTGGCCGGTTGCGTGCAGCGTGCGTGGGCAGGCTTGCTCGACGAAGGCGAGGCCAGCCTCGCCGAACTGGATCTGCTCGCTCCGGCCGAACGCCAGCGCTTGCTGGTGCAGTGGAATGACACCGCGGTGCCCCGACGCCACGGCGACAGCGTGTCCGCCCTGTTCTCCCGCACCGCCGCCGCACATGCCGATGCACCGGCGGTGGTCGAGGACGGACGCGCCCTGAGCTATGCCCGGCTCGATGAGCGGTCCAGCGCCCTGGCCCGGCATCTGCGCGATGTCGGCGTCGTGCCCGGCGACATCGTCGGCGTCGCGCTGGAGCGTTCGGCGGCGGCGCTGGTGGCGATCCTCGGCGTGCTCAAGGCCGGCGCGGCCTATCTGCCGCTCGACCGCAACCACCCGCCGGAGCGGTTGGCGTTCGCGCTGGCCGATGCGGGCGCGCGGATGGTGCTGGTGGCGTCGACGTCGTCGTCACCGTCGTTGCCCGAGGGCGTGGCGTGCGTGGCGCTGGATGCCGTCGAATCCGCACCCGCGCCGCACGACGCGCCGCTGCCTGCGGTCGACGGCAATGCGCTTGCCTACGTGATGTACACCTCCGGCTCCACCGGCACGCCCAAAGGCGTGGCGATCGCCCATCGTTCGATCATCCGACTGGTGTGCGGCGTCGACTACGTGCGGCTGGATGCCGACACGCGCATGCTGCACGCCGCGCCGCTCGGTTTCGATGCGTCGACCCTGGAAATCTGGGGCGCGCTGTTGAACGGCGGCCGCGTGGTGGTCCATCCCGAAACGATCCCCACCGCCGCCGGCCTGGCCGCGACCATCGCCGGCGAAGGCGTCAGCACGGCGTGGCTGACCTCGTCGCTGTTCAATGCGGTGGTCGACGAGGAGCCGCGTCGGCTCGACGGCCTGCGCCAGTTGCTGATCGGCGGCGAGGCGCTGTCGGTCGATCACGTGCGCCGCGCACTGGTCGCCTTGCCCGGCGTGGAGATCATCAACGGCTACGGCCCGACCGAGTGCACCACCTTCACCTGCACCTGGCCGATCCCGCGCCACCTGCCGGCCGACGCGCGCTCGGTGCCGATCGGTCGGCCGATCGCCGACACTCGCGTGCACGTGCTGAGCGCCGCCGGTGAGCTGCTGCCGATGGGCGTGGTCGGCGAGCTGTACGTCGGCGGCGCCGGCGTGGCGCGCGGCTATCTCGGGCGCGAGCAGCTGACTGCCGAGCGTTTCGTGGCCGACCCATTCGGCGATGCCGGCGATCGCCTGTATCGCACCGGCGACCTGGTGCGCTGGCGCCATGATGGCGCGCTGGAGTTCGTCGGGCGCCGCGACGGCCAGGTCAAGATCCGCGGCTACCGCATCGAGACCGGCGAGATCGAGGCGGCGCTGCTGCGCCAGCCCGGCGTGCGCGCTTGCGCCGTCGTGTTGCGCGACGACCCGCTGCTGGGCAAGCGCCTGGTGGCCTATGTGGTGCCCGCCGCCGCCCGTCCCGACCTGCCGGCGTTGCGCCGCGGCCTGGCCGCCGAACTGCCGGAGTTCATGCTGCCGGCCGCCTGGGTGGTGCTGGACGCGCTGCCGGTCACCGCCAACGGCAAGCTCGACCGCGCCGCGTTGCCGGCACCGGGCAGCGCGCGGCCGGAGCTGGCCGTGGCCTACGAGACTCCGGTGGGCGAGGCGGAGACACGCCTGTGCGCGGCGTTTGCCGCCAGCCTCGCGCTGGACAAGGTGGGCCGCCGCGACAATTTCTTCGAGCTGGGCGGCAGCTCGCTGCTGGCGGTGCGGTTGGTCGATCGCTTGCGTCGCGACGGCGATGCCACGCTGGACGTGCTGACCTTCTTCCGCGACCCCACGCCGCTGGCGCTGGCCTGTCACCGCGATCACGCCGGCGCCGATGGCATCGAACCGGCGCGGCTGGCCCGCCCCCGTTCCGCCGGCGCGCACGCCGGCGCCGAACCGATCGCGATCATCGGCATGAGCGGCCGTTTCCCCGGCGCCGCGGACATCGAGAGCTTCTGGCAGAACCTGTGCGAAGGGCGCGAGTCGATCACCCGTTTCGCGCCGGGCGAGCTCGACCCGTCGATTCCGGCCAGCCTGCGCGACGACCCGGCCTACGTCCCCGCACGCGGCGTGATCGACGGTGTGGAGCTGTTCGACGCCGCGTTCTTCGGCATCAGCCCGCGCGAGGCGGAGTTGATGGATCCGCAGCAGCGGCTGTTCCTGGAGTTGTGCTGGGAGTGCCTGGAACGCGCCGGCCATGCGCCCGGCGCGCAGGACGGTCCGGTCGGCGTGTTCGCCGGCATGTACAACGCAACCTATTTCCAGCATCACGTCAGCGCGCATCCCGACCAGGTCGAAAAGCTCGGGGCGTTCCAGGTCATGCTGGACAACGAGAAGGATTTCATCGCGCCGCGGGTGGCGCACAAGCTCGATCTCACCGGCCCGACGGTGAGCGTGCACACCGCCTGTTCCACCTCGCTGGTGGCGATCTGCCAGGCAATGGAGAGCCTGCGCAACGGCCAGTGCGAGATGGCGCTGGCCGGTGGCGCCTCGATCACCTGCCCGCCGCGCAGCGGCTATCTGTTCCAGGATGGCGCCATGCTGTCGCCGGACGGCCACACGCGCAGCTTCGACGCCGAGGCACGCGGCACGGTGTTCAGCGATGGCGCGGCGGTGGTGCTGCTGAAGCGGCTGGCCGACGCGCAGGCCGATGGCAACCCGATCATCGCGGTGATCCGTGGTGGCGCGATCAACAACGACGGCGGCACCAAGGCCAGCTTCATGGCGCCCAGCAGCGAGGGCCAGGCCGCGGTGGTCGCGATGGCCCAGCGCAACGCCGGCGTCGACGCACGCAGCATCTCCTACGTGGAAGCCCACGGCACGGCCACGCCGATCGGCGATCCGATCGAGGTCGAAGGCCTGGTCAAGGCGTTTCGCCGCGACACGCCGGATGCCGGCTTCTGCCGTCTCGGCTCGGTCAAGAGCAACGTCGGCCACCTGGTGATCGCCGCCGGTGCAGCCGGCGTGATCAAGACCGCGCTGGCGCTGGCCGAGCGGCGCATTCCGCCGAGCCTGCATTACACCGCGGCCAACCCGGCGATCGACTTCGCCCGCTCGCCGTTCGTGGTCAACGACCGCCTGCACGAGTGGACCAGCGAACCGGGCGTACCGCGCCGCGCGGGCGTGAGCTCGTTCGGCGTGGGCGGCACCAATGCACACGTGGTGCTGGAAGAAGCGCCGGCGTCGGCACCGAGCGAGCCTGCCACCGGGCCGCAACTGCTTTTGCTGTCGGCGCGCACGGCTGCCGCGCTGGGCACGGCAGCCACACGGCTGGGCGTCCACCTGGCCGCGGCGTCCGACTTCGAGCTTGCCGACGCGGCGTGGACGCTGACGGTCGGGCGCAAGGCGTTTGCGCATCGACTGGCCGTGGTCGCCGACTCCGCCATCAGCGCCGGCACGCAGCTGGCCAGCGCGGAAACCGCCGCGGCAGCGTCGCGCAGCGCGCTGGCGCAGGCGAGCGACGTGGTGTTCCTGTTCCCCGGCCAAGGCGCGCAATACGCGGGCATGGGCCGCGCGCTGCATGCGAGCGAGCCGGTGTTCCGCGACGCGTTTGATGCCTGCGCCGAGGCCTTGCGCGAGCAGGGCGGTTTCGATCTGGCCGCGCGCGTATTCGCCGATGACCCGGCGGCGCTGCTGCCCACGGCAGTGATGCAGCCGGCGACGTTCGCCATCGAGTACGCGCTGGCGCAGTGGTGGATGAGCCTGGGCCTCAGGCCGGCGGCGATGATCGGCCACAGCGTGGGCGAGTTCGTGGCGGCCACGCTGGCCGGTGTGTTCAGCCTGCGCGACGCGATCGCGCTGGTCGCGCGGCGTGGCGAACTGATGCAGGCGCAGCCGGCGGGCGCGATGCTGTCGGTGCGATTGCCGCTGGATGCGCTGCAGGCGCGCCTGCCGGAAGATCTGGCGTTGGCGGCGGAGAACGCGCCGGGCGCCTGCGTGGTGGCCGGTCCGGGCGACGCGATCGAGGATTTCCGCGCGGCGCTGGAGGCCGACGGCATCGCCGCGCGCCTGTTGCAGACCTCGCACGCCTTCCATTCGGCGATGATGGAGCCGGTGCTGGAACCGTTCCGCGCGGCGCTTGCCGCCATCGAACTGGGCCGTCCGCAGCTGCCGCTGGTGTCGACCGCGCTGGGCGACTGGCTCGACGCCGGCCAGGCCGGTTCGATCGAATACTGGGCGCGACATCTGCGCGTCCCGGTGCGTTTCTCCGCTGCGCTGTCGAAGGTGCTCGACGCACCCTCGCGCGTGCTGCTGGAAGTGGGGCCGCGCCATACGCTGACCACGCTGGCGCGCCAGCAACTCGGCGCGGCGCGCGAGCGCGTTGTCGCGGTGCCCAGCCTGGCCGACGCGGCGGATGCGGAGCGCGCGGCCCTGCTGCAGGCCGCGGGCCAGCTGTGGTGCCGCGGCGTGGCGCTGGATCCGACTCGACTCGACCATCGCGCGCGCCGTCGCCGTGTGCGCCTGCCCACCTATCCGTTCGAGCGCCAGCGTTGCTGGCTGGATGCCGCACCGGCCGCGTCGCCGGCGCCGTCGTTCGTCATGCCGATACCCGTCGCTGCCGCGCCCGCGGCCGAGGAAGCCCCCATGCCGCAAGTCGCCACCCCTGCCGATCGCCGCCCCCGGCTGGTGAACCAGCTCAAGGCGGTGTTCGAGGACATCACCGGAATCGAGCTGGACGATGCCGACAGCACCAGCAACTTCATCGAGCTCGGGCTGGACAGTCTGATGCTGACCCAGGTCGCGTTGCACCTGTCACGCGTGTTCCCGGTCAAGGTGACGTTCCGCCAGCTGATGGTCGACCATGCCAGCCTGGACCGGCTGGCGGCGCTGCTGGACGAGCAGATGCCGCCGGACGCGCCGGCGGCAGCGCCAGTTGCAGCGCCGGTCGCCGCCCCCGTGACTGCGCCGACGCTCGCGGTGCCGGTGCTGCCCGCGGCGGGGGCGGGCAGCAACGACTACGTGCGTCAGGTGATCGACCAGCAGATGCAACTGATGGCGCAGCAGCTGGCCTTGCTCGGGGGAACGGCGAGCGCCGCCGCACCCGTCGCGCCCGCACCGCAAGCGGCACCGCCGGCCAGCGTGGCCATGCCGCCGCCAGCGGCGCCCGTATCGACCAGCGCGGATCGCGACGAGGAGGCGGCGCTGGCGCACACGCGCTACGACGTCAAGAAGGCGTTCGGCGCGATCGCACGCATCGACAACGGCCAGCTGGAATTGTCCAGCCACCAGCGCGAGCGACTGGACCGTTTCATCGAGCGCTACGTGGCGCGCTCGCGCAAGTCCAAGCAGTACACCGAGGCGCAGCGCCCGCACATGGCCGATCCGCGCGTGGTGAACGGCTTCCGCCCGTTGACCAAGGAGATCGTCTACCCGCTGGTGGTCGAGCGTTCCAAGGGCTCGCGCCTGTGGGACCTGGACGGCAACGAATACGTGGATGCGCTGAACGGTTTCGGCATGAGCCTGTTCGGCTGGCAGCCGGATTTCGTGCTGGAGGCGATCCGCCGCCAGCTCGACCTCGGCTACGAGATCGGCCCGCAGCATCCGCTCGCCGGCGAAGTGGCGCGGCTGGTGTGCGAAATCACCGGGCACGACCGCGCGGCGCTGTGCAACACCGGTTCGGAAGCCGTGCTGGGCGCCTTGCGGGTGGCGCGCACAGTCACCGGGCGCAGCGCCGTGGTGCTGTTCAGCGGCTCCTACCACGGCATCATCGACGAGGTGATCGTGCGCGGCACCAAGAAGCTGCGCGCGGTACCGGCGGCGCCGGGAATCATGCGCAACACGGCCGAGAACGTGATCGTGCTGGACTACGGCACGCCCGAGTCGCTGGAGATCATCCGGGCGCGGGCGCACGAGCTGGCCGCCGTGCTGATCGAGCCGGTGCAGAGCCGGCGGCCGGACTTCCAGCCGGTCGATTTCCTGCGCGAGGTGCGCAAGATCACCGCCGCATCCGGCACGCTGTGCATCTTCGACGAGATCGTCACCGGCTTCCGCGCCCATCCCGGCGGCACCCAGGCGCTGTTCGGCATCCAGGCGGACCTCGCCACCTACGGCAAGGTGGTCGGCGGCGGTTATCCGATCGGCGTGATCGCCGGCAAGCGCGAGTTCATGGATGCGCTCGACGGCGGCAGCTGGCAGTTCGGCGACGACTCGGTGCCGACCGTGGGCGTGACCTATTTCGCCGGCACCTTCGTGCGCCACCCGCTGGCGCTGGCGGCGGCGCAGGCGGTGCTCGAACACATCAAGGAGCAGGGCGCCGGCCTGCAGGAGCGGCTCAACGCGCGCACCACGGCGATGGCCGCCGAGCTCAACGCGTTCTGCGACGAAGTCGGCGCGCCGATCGCGGTCAAGCACTTCGCGTCGTTCTGGAGGACCCAGTTCCTGGAAGATCATCCCTTGCAGGATCTGCTGTTCGCGATGATGCGCAGCCGCGGCGTGCACATCCTGGACAACTTCCCCTGCTTCTTCACCTCGGCGCACAGCGAGGCGGACTTCCAGCAGATCACGCAGGCCTGGAAGGATTCGGTGATCGAGTTGCAGGAGGCCGACTTCCTGCCGCGGCGCACCGCTACCGCCCGCACCGTGATGGACGCGCGCGAGCCGCCGCTGCCCGGCGCGCGCATCGGCCGCGAGCCGGACGGCCGTCCGGCGTGGTTCGTGCAGGTTCCCGGGCAACCGGGCAGCTTCACCAAGGCGAGTTGATCGCCATGAATATCGGAACCCACGCCAGGAACGTCACCGTCGTCGACTACGACCCTTTCGCCGACGGCGCGCTGTCGCGCGTGGTGCCCAGCACCGAGCCGCAGCGCGAGATCTGGCTGGCCGACCAGTTGGGGACCGAGGCTTCGCTGGCCTACAACGAGTCGGTGTCGCTGCACCTGCGCGGCGCGCTCGACCAGGTCGCGCTGCATGCCGCGTTGCAATCGCTGCTGGATCGGCACGATGCATTGCGCGCCAGCTTCGGCCCGGATGGCGAAGCCCTGTGCGTGCGCGAACAGGTGAGCTTCGAGCTGCCGTTGCTGGATCTGGCCGCCGCCGACCCGGCGCGGCGCGAGCAGGCGCTGGAGGAGCGCCGTGCCGCGGCGGTGGAAACGCCGTTCGCGCTGGGCCGCGACCACCTGCTGCGCGGCGAGTTGCTGCGCCTGGCGCACGATGAGCACGTGCTGATCCTCACCGCCCACCACATCGTCTGCGATGGCTGGTCGTGGTGGGTGCTGGTGCGCGAGCTGGGCACGCTGTACGCGCAGCAGCTCGGCCAAGCCGTGGAGGCACTGCCACCGGCCGAGGCGTTCGCCGACTATGCGCTGGCCCAGGCCCGCCTGCCCGATGCCGCGTACGCGCCGGACGAACAGTACTGGTTGGCGCGCTTCGCCGGCGACATCCCGGTGCTCGACCTGCCCACCGATCGTCCGCGCCCGGCGCGCCGCGGCTTCGCCTCCGCTCGCGAGGACTGGACGCTGGATGCGGAACTGGTTGCCGCGATCCGCTCCCTGGGCGCGCGTCGCGGTGCCAGCCTGTTCGCCACCTTGCTCGGCAGTTTTGCCGCCTTGCTGATCCGGCTGGCACACCAGTCGCGCGTGGTGATCGGCATTCCCACTGCCGGACAGGCGGTCGACGGCCACGAGGCCCTGGTCGGCCACTGCGTCAACACCTTGCCGCTGCTGTTCGAGCCGGATCTGGATCGGCCCGCCGCGCTGGCCATCGAGCAGGCGCAGACCACCTTGCTGGATGCGCTGGAACACCAGCGCCTCACCTTCGGTACCTTGTTGCGCAAGCTGCGCGTGGGGCGCGACCCGTCGCGGCTGCCGCTGGTCAGCGTGATGTTCAACATCGACCAGGCGCTGGACCACGAGGATTCCGCGTTCCCCGGCCTGCAGCTGGAATTCGCCAGCAACCCGCGCCGCTACGAGAACTTCGAGCTGGCGATCAATGCGGTGCAGAGCCACGGCGAGCTGCGCCTGGAATGCCAGTACAACCGCGAGCTGTTCGACGGCGCCACCATCCGTCAGTGGCTGGGACACTACCAGACCCTGCTGCAGGCGATGGCCGGCGACGAGGACGACACGGTGTTCGGTCGGCTGCCGCTGCTGGCCGACATCGAGCAGCGCAAGGTGCTGGAGAAATTCAACGCCACCCACGTCGACTATCCGGCCGGGCAGTGCATCCACGAGTTGATCGAGGCGCAGGTCGCGTGCACGCCGCAGGCGACCGCCTTCAGCCATGAAGGCGCAACGCTGAGTTACGCCCAGTTGAACGAGCAGGCCAATCGGCTCGCCCATCATCTGCGCGCGTCCGGCGTGCGTCCCGACCAGCGGGTGGCGATCTGCGCCGAGCGTTCGCTGGAACTGGTGGTCGGCCTGCTGGCCATCTTGAAGGCCGGCGCGGCGTACGTGCCGCTGGACCCGGAATATCCGCCCGAACGTCTGGCCTGGATGCTGGAGGACTGCGCGCCGGCGGTGCTGCTGACCCAGCAGGCACTGGTGTCGCGGCTGGCTCCGTTGGCGCCGACCGTGCCGCGGCTGGTGCTGGACCAGGCCGAGCCGGCCTGGGCCGCATGCGAGGCTTCCAACCCGGAGGCAGCCGCGGTGGGCCTGCACGACCGCCACCTCGCCTACGTGATCTACACCTCCGGCTCCACCGGCCTGCCGAAGGGTGCGATGAACGAGCACCGCGGCGTGGTCAATCGCCTGCGCTGGATGCAAGCGATGTTCGCCATCGATGCGCGTGACGTGGTGCTGCAGAAGACGCCGTGCAGTTTCGACGTCTCGGTGTGGGAGTTCTTCCTGCCGCTGATGAGCGGCGCGCGGCTGGTGATGGCGCGTGCCGGTGGCCATCGCGATCCGGCCTACCTCGCCGACACCATCCGGCGCGAACAGGTCAGCACGATCCACTTCGTGCCCTCGATGCTGCACGCTTTCCTTGACCACGGCGATACCGCGGCGTGCGCCAGCCTCAAGCAGGTGATCTGCAGCGGCGAGGCGCTGCCGGCCGCACTGGCCGCGACCTTCTTCCGCCAGTTGCCCGACGTCGGATTGCACAACCTGTACGGCCCGACCGAGGCGGCGGTGGACGTCACCGCGTGGGCATGCGTGGCCGGCGATGGCGCATCGAGCATTCCGATCGGCCGCCCGGTGGCGAACACGCGCATCTACATCCTCGACGGTTACGGCCAGCCGGTGCCGGTGGGCGTGGCCGGGGAGATCTTCATCGGCGGCGTGCAGGTCGGCCGCGGCTACCTCAACCGCGAGGCGCTGACCGCCGAGCGCTTCGTGCCCGATCCGTTCGCCCACGACGCCGCCGCGCGCATGTACAAGACCGGCGACCTCGGCCGCTGGCGCGCGGACGGCAACATCGAGTACCTCGGCCGCAACGATTTCCAGGTGAAGCTGCGCGGTTTCCGCATCGAGCTGGGCGAGATCGAGCACCGTCTGGCCATGCACCCGGCGGTGGCGCAGACGGTGGTGCTGGCGCGCGAGGATCGGCCTGGCGACATGCGCCTGGTCGCGTACATCGCCGCGGCGGCCGGTACCAACCCCGACCCGGCGACACTTTCCGCGCACCTGCGCGCGAGCCTGCCCGAGTACATGGTGCCGGCGCATTACGTGATGCTGGCGGCGATCCCGCTGTCGCCCAACGGCAAGGTCGATCGCGCGCGGCTGCCGGCACCCGATACGGCCACCGGCAGCGGCACGCGCGCGCAGCAGGCGCCGCGCGACGAACTCGAGCAGTGCGTGGCGGCGGCGATGGCCGCGGTCCTGGGCGTCGACGCGCCGGGCGTGGACGACAACTTCTTTGATCTGGGCGGCCATTCGCTGCTGGCCTCGCGCTGGATCGCCCGGCTCAATCGCGAGCTGGGCCTGGCGCTTTCGTTGCGCGCCGCGTTCGACGCCCCCAGCGTGGCCGCGATGGCGGCGGCGATCCGCGCGCTGGGCGCCGATCCGGCCCAGGCCCGCCCGGCGCCGCCGTCGATCCCGCGGCTCGCCGATCGCGACACCGCGCCGCTCTCGCTGATGCAGCAACGCGTCTGGTACCTGGAGCAGCTCAATCCCGGCCAGGTGGTCTACCACGCGCCGTCCGCGCATCGCCTGCGCGGGCCGATGAACGTGGCGGCCTTCGAACAGGCGCTGCGCGACATGGTGCGGCGCCAGCCCACCTTGCGCACGGCAATCGAGCTGGACGACAAGACTGCGGTGCAGCGCATCCACGCCGAGCTCGACGTCGCGTTGCCGCTGGAGGATCTGTCCGGCGTGGCCGCGGTCGAGCGCGAGGCCGTGCTGGCCCGGCGCCTGGAGGAACTGATTGCCGAGCCGTTCGACCTCGGCACGCCGCCGCTGTTCCGGGTGCGATTGTTCCGGCTCGATGCGCAGGAGCACGTGTTCTTCTTCATGCCGCATCACGTGATCTGGGATGGCTGGTCGTTCGACCTGCTGTACGAGGAGATGTCGGCGCTGTA
>CALCWL010000022.1 GCA_937906285.1 uncultured Rhodanobacter sp.
CAGGTGCTGCAGACCATGACCGGCATGTGCACGCTGCAGGGCAAGCGCGGCGGGCCGCCGGAGATCATCTACGGCTCGGTGGTCGACTACTACGCCGCGGCGCTGCTGGCCGGCGGCGTGTCGTCGGCGCTGTACGAACGCGAGCGCAGCGGCCTGGGCCAGTTCGTCGGCGTGTCGCTGCTGCGCAGCGCGCTGACCATGCAGTCGGCGCGGATGATCTGGGCCGAGGGCGAGTCGCTCGACATCGGCCGCGACATGCGCTCCGGCGGAGTCACCGGCATCCACCCCACGCGCGATGGCTGGATCTACATCTCGGCCAACACGGCGCGCTTCTGGAAGGCGCTGTGCGCGAAGACCGGCCTCGGCGCGCTGGCCGACGATCCGCGCTACGACACCGTGCGCAAGCGCGCGCAGCACTTCGCCGAGATCCTGCCGCAACTGCACGCGGCGCTCGCCGCGCGCAGCGCGCTGGAATGGGAGGACCTGTTCGGCGACGAGGTACCGTGCGCCGCCGCGCGACGGATCGAGGACATGTTCGACCACCCCCAAGTGCAATCGCAGGGCATCATCGACACCTTCGAGCACCCGCTGGTGGGCCGTTACCGCGGCGTCGCCCAGTCGATCCGCTTCGGCCGCACGCCGGGACCGGCGCCGTTTGCCGCGCCGGTGCTGGACCAGGACACCGCCGCCGTGATCGCCGCGCTCGAGGACGATGCCGACAGCGCATTCGGCAAACGCTGATCCGGCGCGGCGGGCGCACCCGCGACCTGCCCATCATGAACGCCCCCGCCCCCTCTACACGAACTGACGACCCGCCGCTCACACGGATTCCGGAGAGTGGGTGGCGCGGGAGGGTTTCCCCCGGAAGCCCCCGCCGCGAGTCCCCAACACGGAGTCGACACACATGAACAACGACCGCATCCAAGGCAACTGGAAACAGCTCACCGGCAAGATCAAGGCCAAGTGGGGCGACCTGACCGACGACGACCTGACCCGTGCCGAGGGCAACACCGAATACCTGGTGGGCAAGGTGCAGGAGCGTTACGGCATCGCCCGCGACGAGGCGCAGCGCCAGGTGAAGGAGTTCGAGCGCACGCTGTAATCGCCGCGCCGGTTCGCGGCAGGGCCAGCTTCGCATCGGCCCTGCCGCGTTCAGCCCTCTCGCGTCGGCTGCGGCGCCTCCAGCGAGCCTTCCTCGCGGTCGCGGTACAGCGCGGGCCGGCAGTTCGAACTGGTGTCACGCACACCAAAGGCCAGCCGGCCTTCGGCGCCCAGGTGCCCGGCCCCGATGGCAGCCGCCGCCCAAGCAGGCTGATCACCACCACCCTCGTCGGCTATCGGGTCTGCACACCACAAGCGTGGGCTCGTACATATTGCGGGTGGAGGAGGTACCGCCCGCTCCGGGTTCATGGCGTACGGGCGGCCCGTCGCGAAGCCAGCGCATGGCACTGTCAATTTGCTACTAATTACGCTATCAATTAGTAGCAAATTGACAGGTGCCCCATGAAACTCCCCATGCCACCCCCGGCGTTCGGCGACCTGTTCGAGCGTTCCGACGTCCGCAAGATACTTCTCGCCAAGCTTGGCCCCGAGGTCAAGGGACGATACGAGCACTGGGATCAGCTGCGCCATCTCACGCCACCCGAGAACCTGACGCCTGAAGAATGGTGGCTGGGAATCAAGATGGCGCGCCGCGGGTTGCGCCAGGAAATGCCGTTGAAGGACAAGGCGGGCAACCCATTCACCGTCGTTCTGAGTGACAGCATCCAGCGAAACCTGTTCCTGATTGGCCGTGATGCCGCTGGCGCGCTTCGTGGCCAGGAGGCATCTCAATCAGAAGTCACCCGCGAACGTTACCTCGTTCGATCCCTGATGGAAGAAGCGATGACTTCGTCGCAGCTTGAAGGAGCTGCCACGACCACCCAGGTCGCAAAAGACATGCTTCGCAGCGGGCGAGAGCCGCGTGATTACGGCGAACGCATGATCTACAACAACTACCTGGCCATGCGCGAACTGAAAGCATGGAGGCAGCGGCCGCTGACCCCTGCGGCGGTTTTCGAGATCCACCGCAAACTGACCGATGGAACGCTCGAGGACGAGGGCTGCGCGGGAAGATTCCGATTGCCCTCGGAAGACATTGTCATCGAGGACGAGACTGGTCGCGTTCTCCACGTGCCGCCACCGGCACGGGAACTCGAGCAGCGCCTGCAGGCCCTTTGCGACTTCGCCAACCAGTCGGACGACGGCGAGCACTTCGTGCACCCGGTGGTCAGGGCGATCCTGATCCACTTCCAGATCGGCTACGACCATCCGTTCGTCGACGGAAATGGCCGGACCGCCAGGACGTTGTTCTACTGGTCGCTGCTGAGATCAGGTTTCTGGATGGCCGAGTATCTGTCGATATCGAGCATCCTGAAGCGGGCTCCCGCCCAATACATGCGGTCATACCTGTACACGGAGACTGACGAGGGGGACACCACCTATTTCGTGGCTCACCAGCTGACCGTCATTCTCGAAGCCATCGATGGCGTTCATGGCTACATCACGCGAAAGCAGAATGAGCAGGCAGCCGCCGCGGCGCTGCTCAAACCCGGCAGCCCGTTGGCTCACCGGATCAACCACAGGCAAAGAGCGCTCCTTCTGAACGCCCTCAGGAACCCGGGAAAAGTCTTCACCATCGAGATGCATCGCGGAAGCCACGGCACGTCGTACCAGACCGCCAGGGCCGACCTGCTTGCCCTGGTGGCCGAAGGATTCCTGCGCCAATCCCGCGAAGGAAAGGCCTTCGTGTTCGTTCCGGTGCCCGATCTCGAAAAACGATTGCATGCATGACCATGGCGTGCCTCGTCACACGCAGGATCGCGCGTGACGAGGCCAAACGACAGGTGGTGTTCGAGCGGATGCTGCAAGCGGTTCGCCGCGGCATCGGATCGCGGGGCCGGCACGTTCGCATCGGCCACGCCGCGTTGCGGCTCGCGCGCGGTCAGTCCTCTCGCGTCAGCTGCGGCACGTCCAGCGAGCCTTCCTCGCGGTCGCGGTACAGCGCGGCGCGCACCAGCAGCATCAGGGT
>CALCWL010000023.1 GCA_937906285.1 uncultured Rhodanobacter sp.
CCCCTCGCCCAAGGTGTTCCCCGGCTACGCCCACATCAACGACATGAAGGGCGTCTCGCCGCACTGGCTGCAGCGCATCGGCCACTTCTTCGAGCACTACAAGGACCTGGAGCAGGGCAAGTGGGTCAAGGTGGAGGGCTGGGTCGGCGCCGACGAGGCCAGGGCCGAAATCCTGGCTGGCATCGCCCGCTACCAAGCCGAGCACGGCCCCAAGGCCTGAGCCGCAACTCGATTCGATCCACGAGCCCGCGCGGAGCTCGTGGATCGGGCGGCATCAGCCGCGCTTGAGCAACTCGCGCAGGTCGATCAGCGCCGCATTGGCGCGCGACACGTAGTTCGCCATCACCAGCGAATGGTTGGCGAAGAAGCCGAACGGCGAACCGTTCAGGACCACCGGACTGTGCAGCGGCCGCTGCGCCTCCTCCAGCTCGCGGATCACCTGCTCCAGGCTCACGTCGGCATGCTTGGAGCGCAGGATGGGACCGAAATCGCGCTGAATCGCCTTGAGCTGTTCCAGCAGCGTCCAGGTGTAGCCGCGTGCTTCGTAGAAGTTGTCGTCGATCTGCGTCCACGGGGTCTTGACCAGCCGGCCGCCGCCGGGTGCGGCCACTGTGGACGCGCTGGCCGGATCGGAGGCGTCCGCGTCGCCGATGCGGATCTGGCCCACGCTGGCGGACAGCCGCTGCGACAACGAGCCCAGCCGCGCCGACACCAGCTGCAGGTAATCGGCCAGGTTGTCGGCGCGCGCGTAGAAGTGCGCGCTGCTGTCGTCGGCGTCGCCGAGCCTCGTCAGATAGCCGTCCAGATACTTGATCGCCTTGCGGTACTGGCTCTCCGAACTGGGCAGCAGCCAGCGGTCGTTGGGGCTGTTGAGCAGCGGATCGGCTCGGACCAGGTCCTTGTCTTCGGTCGACTGCGTCTGCGAGCGGCTGAAGTCGTTGCGCAGCGCGCGCACCAGGTCGCGCGAGGCGGTCAGCGAGCCGAATTCCCAGTTGGGGATGTTGTCCAGCAGCACGCCCGGCGGCAGCTTGTCGTTGCTGAGGTAGCCGCCGCGCTTGTCGAGCAGGGTGCGCACCGAAGCGATCAGGGTGACCGTGGTGGTGGCGCCGGTACTCACCGGCCGCTTCAATTCCTGCATTCGGGTCTGCGTGACCGCCACCGGATCGAACAGCGCCGGCTCGGTATCCCACCACCACATCGACGCCGCGATCAGCAGCACCAGCACGGCGACCACGGCCAGGATCGCCCGGCGCAGGCCGCGGCGCGGCGCGGGGGAAGTGTCAGGGGTCAGCATCGGACGGCTCCTGCGGAGGTGGCGAGCGGAGTCCGCAGCTTACAACGCGGCCGCCCCGGCACTGTCGAGCGGACCGCGCCCGCGGCGGCACGTTCCGCCGGGCAGGCTTGACCGCCAGAGCGTGCCACCGCCGTATGCTTGTCATCGCCTGACGGTGTATCGCGCAGCGTGTCGCTCACCGATGTCTACCCGTCGCCCCGGAGTCATTCCCATGAAAGCCGTCGCCCTCACCCGCTACCTGCCGATCGACGATCCGCAGGCATTGCTCGACGTGGAACTGCCCATGCCCGTGCCGGGCGAACACGACCTGCTGGTAAGTGTCGAGGCCGTGTCGGTGAATCCGGTCGATACCAAGCTGCGCGCACCGAAGTCACAGGTGGAGGCACAACCGAAAGTACTGGGCTACGACGCTGCCGGCACGGTGGAAGCCGTGGGCGGCGCGGTGACCGGTTTCAAGCCGGGCGACCGCGTGTATTACGCCGGCGACGTCACCCGGCCGGGCAGCAATGCGCAGTTCCAGGCGGTGGACGCGCGTCTGGCGGCGTTGATGCCGCGCCGCCTGGATGTCGCCGACGCGGCGGCGCTGCCGCTGGTGGCGATCACCGCGTGGGAGCTGCTGTTCCAGCGCATGCCGTTCGACAGCGAGCACGGCGGCGAGGGCCAGTCGTTGCTGGTCATCGCCGGCGCCGGTGGCGTGGGCTCGATCGCGATCCAGCTGGCGCGGCGCGCGGGCTTCACCGTGATCGCCACCGCCTCGCGCGCCGAGAGCGCCGACTGGTGCCAGGTGATGGGCGCGCAGCACGTGGTGAACCATCGCCAGCCGCTGGCGCCGCAACTTGCCGCGCTGGGTTTCGCGAGCGTCGACGCCGCACTCAACCTCGCCGACACGGATGCCTACTGGGACGAACTGGGCGCGCTGCTGGCGCCGCAAGGCCATGTCGGCCTGATCGTGGAGCCGCACGGCGCACTGCGCATCGGCGACCCGTACAAGGCCAAATGCATCGGCATCCACTGGGAGTTCATGTTCGCCCGCCCGCGTTTCCGGACCGCCGACATGGCCGAGCAGGGCCGCATCCTCGGCCGCGTCGCCGACCTGGTGGACGCCGGCGAGCTGCAGGGTATCCGGCGCGAGACGCTGCAACCGATCAACGCGGCGAACCTGCGCGAAGCGCATCGCCGGCTGGAATCGGGCGGCAGCATCGGCAAGCTGGTGCTGGCCGGCTGGTAGCAGGGGCTCCGGCCGATCTGCCCGCTCAACCGCGCTTGCGGGTACCGCCCGGCTGTTCGGCGGCCTGACGCATGGGCGCCGGCCGGGCCGGCTCGCCCTTCCTGCCGAGTTGTTCCAGCAGCGTGTTCATGTCCTCGGCGTGCTCCTCCTCCACCGCCAGGATGCCTTCCAGCATGCGGCGCGTGGTGGGGTCGTCGGCACCGATGTAGGCGATCATGTCGCGATAGCTGTCGATGGCGATCCGCTCGGCGACCAGATCCTCCTTGATCATGTCGACGATGTCCTCGCCCTCGACATAGTCCGAGTGACTGCGGCTGAGCAGGCCTTCCGGCGACAGGTTCGGCTTGCCCTCGAGCTGCGTGATGCGCTCGGCGATCTGGTCGGCGTGCCCCTGTTCCTCGTTGGCATGTTCCAGGAACTCGGCCCGGATCGCCTGCGAGTTGATCCCCGCGGCCATGTAGTAGTGATACTTGTAACGCAGCACGCAGACCAGCTCGGTGGCCAGGGCGTGGTTGAGCAGCTTGATGACGGTTTCGCGGTCGGCGCTGTAGCCGGCGGTCATCGCGCCGCGATCGATGTCCTGACGCGCGCGCTTGCGGATGTTCTCGATGTCGCTGACGAACGGCTTCGTCTTGGCCATGGCTTGCTCCTGCGGACGGAGGCGCCGGCGGCAAGGAGCCTTCCGGCGCAAGGGTATCGGCAGAGCATGGGCATCGGCCCGAGAAAGCCGGGTGAAGAGCTGGCCGCGGTCAGCGCGGCAGGAAGGCGCGCAGGAAGGTGTCCACGCCGGCGCGCGCGGTGCTCTCGATCTCCTGCAGGTAGCTCTCCGGGCAATTCGTGCAGCCGAACATCTGCCGCATCATCAGGTTGCCCTTGATCAGGGTGAGGAACTGCATGCTGGCCCGGCGCACGTCGTCGATGTCGAGCTTGCCGGCGTCAACCGCCTGCTGCAGCAGGCGTTCCATCAGGCCGTGGGTGCGCGTGGCGCCTTCTTCCCAGATCAGCTTGCCGTAGCGCGGATTGCCTTGGCGGCAGTCGCTGAGGATGGCGCGGAAGGTGCCCACGGTTTCGGCGTTGCAGTCCAGATGGGCGTGGGTCAGCGCCACCCGCAGCAAGGTCTCGCGGATGTCCGCCTGCGGGTCGAAGCGGTAGGTTTCCTCCGGCAGCAGGTCCTGGATGCGCGAGCGGATGACTTCACGGAACAGGTTGTCCTTGTCGCCGAAATGGCTGTAGACGGTGAGTTTGGACACGCCGGCATCGGCCGCGATCGCATCCATGCTGGTACCGGCGAAGGCATTGCTGATGAACAGCGCCTTGGCTGCTGCCAGGATGGCCGCACGCTTCTCCATGTCCTTCGGGCGACCGGGTCCCTGGGCTCTGATGGGCGCGCTGGTACTCATGTCCTCCACCTTCAAATACGGATGATCAGCCTTTAGTATACGCTTCGGTTTATTTATTTGCCATGCTGCGGCAATCTGGCCATGGCCAGCGCCCGATCCGGCGCGCACCATGGGGTGACGGACGTCACGCAGGGCCGATGACTTCCGGCACTTCGTGGGCCGCGGCGCAGCCGTCAGGCTACGTGTCAAGCGGCGCCGCCATTGTCGCGACAGGTGGCAGAGCTTATCCTTCCGGGTTCTTCCGGGACAGCGCAGGCATGCACAGATGGCGATGAATTTCGAACAGGCACGCACGAACATGGTGGAGAACCAGGTGCGTCCGTGGGAGGTGCTCGACGGCCGCGTGCTCGACGTCATCAGTCGCGTGCGCCGCGAGGATTTTGTCGCCGCCGAACACCGGCAGCTGGCCTTCGCCGACCTGTGCCTGCCGCTGGGCCATGGCGAGGTGATGATGAAGCCGGTGGTCGAAGGTCGCATGCTGCAGGCGCTGGACGTGCAGGCCACCGACCGGGTGCTGGAAATCGGCACCGGCTCGGGTTATCTCAGCGCGTGCCTCGCCACCCTGTCGGCACAACTGGTCAGCGTGGACATCCATGCCGATTTCACCGCCGCCGCCAGCGAGCGGCTGCGCCACGCCGGCATCGGCAACGCCAGCCTGGTCACCGGCGAGGCGGTGCGCGCATGGCAGCCGGACGGCTTGTTCGACGTGCTGGTGGTCACCGGCGCCGTGGCGGAAGTTCCGTCGCGCTGGCGTGCGTGGCTCAAGCCCGGCGGTCGCGCGTTCGTGGTGAGCGGACAGTCGCCGGTGCAGCGCGCCAGCCTGCTGGTTCTGGAAGCGGCCGGCGAGGTGCGCATGCAAGGCCTGTTCGAGACCGACCTGCCGTATCTGGTGCATGCCGAGCCGGCGCCGCGATTCGTTCTGTAGACCCCCTCCCCGACGTCCCCGATCGACACGAGGCATTCCATGCAATTGAAGCTGCTCACCCTGGCCCTGGCGCTGGCCGCCGTCTCGCTGCCCAGCCATGGCGAGGATCTGCTCGATGCCTATCGCGACGCGCGCGCCAACGACCCGGTGCTGGCCCAGGCCGACGCCACGCGGCTGGCTACCGGCGAAGGCGTGCCGCAGGCGCGTGCCGGATTGCTGCCGCAGATCGACGGTTCGCTCACCCTGCAGCAGGCCAACGGCGGCCAGGGCAACAGCGGCCTCGACTTCGGCACCGGCGCCAACAGCTTCCTGTGCAGCGGCATCGCCGCCGGCAGCGGCAACTACACCTGTACCGGCCCGCTGGCGTCCAACGGCACCGCCTCCGACGGTGGCCACCTGCGCACGCGCAGCCTGAATGCCACGCTGACCCAGACCGTGTTCGACTTCAGCAAGTACGCCAACCTCAAGGCCGCGCACTCCGCCAAGGATGCGCAGGACGCGACCTACCAGGCCGCGGCGCAGGACCTGCTGGTGCGCGTCACCGCGGCGTACTTCACCGTGCTCAACGACGAGGATCAGCTGACCTTCGCCAAGGCCAACGAGGACGCCTTCAAGCGCCAGTACGACCAGGCCGACCAGCAATACAAGGTGGGCCTGTCGGCGATCACCAATGTGTACCAGGCCAAAGCCTATTACGAGAACGCCAAGACCCAGACCATCGCGGCGCAGAACACGCTCGACAACGACCGCGAGGCCTTGCGCGTCATCACCGGCAAGCCGGTGGGCGAGCTCAAGAAGCTGCGCGACGACCTGCCGATGGACGCGCCCGCGCCCAGCGATCCGCAGGCGTGGGTGAAGCAGGCACTGGAGAACAACCCGACCTTGCAGGCGCAGCAGGACAACGTGCGGACCGCCGAACACAACATCACCGCAGCGCGCTCCGGCCACCTGCCCACGATCAGCGCCAGCGTGAACTACGGCAAGAGCAGCAGCTGGTACCAGGACCCCGCCCGCATCGGTTCGGAGCGCCCGGCCTCGACCACCATCGGGCTGACCCTGAACGTGCCGATCTTTTCCGGCGGCTACACCCAGTCGCGCGTGCGCCAGTCGATCTACCAGCGCGACGCCGCCAACGACGCGCTGGAATTGCAGCGCCGCCAGGTGATCCAGAACACGCTCAACTACTACCGCTCGGTGCTCGCCGGCATTTCGCAGGTGGAGTCGGGCAAGGCGTCGGTGGAGTCCGGCCAGAAAGCGTTGGAAGCCACCCGTGCGGGCTTCGAGGTCGGCACGCAGACTTTCACCGACGTGCTGCTGGCGATCCAGACCCTGACCCAGTCGGAAAGCGCCTATTCGCAGGCACGCCACCAGTTCATCCTGAACAAGCTGCTGCTGCAGCAAGCCGCCGGCACGGCCGACTTCAAGGACATCCAGGATATCAACGCCCTGCTGCAGTGAGGCGCTGACCGTCTACTCCTGCAGCAGTGCGTCGACCAGCTGCATGACGCGCCGCACCGCCCCGCGCTCGCGCTCGAACACCTGTCGCGCCGCCTCGCCCATCTGTGCGCGACGCGGTGCGTCGAGCAGCAACCGCAGCACGTGCGGACCGAGTTGCTCGGCGGCTGCCACGCGTTCGGCGCCGCCGTCCTCGATCAGGCTGCGGATGATCTCTTCCGAATTGAAGGTGTGCGGCCCCACCAGCACCGGCACCGAGAGCGCCGCCGGCTCCAGCACGTTGTGGCCGCCGATCGGCACCAGGCTGCCGCCGATGAAGGCGAGGTCCGAGGCCGCGAAGAACGGGATCAGTTGCCCCATGGCGTCGATCACGAAGACCTGATGTGCGCCCGCCGGCACGCCCTGGAGACTGCGCGTGGCGACCGTGAAACCGAGGCTGCGCACGGTGTGCTCCACCAGCCGGAAACGCTCGGGATGGCGCGGCGCCAGCAGCAGCAGCGCGTCAGGCAGGCGCTGCAACACTTTCAGATGCGCCTCCAGCACGGCCAGCTCCTCGCCATCGTGCGTGCTGGCCGCCATCCACACCGGCCGCCGCGGCCCCCAGTGGGCGCGCATCGTGGCGCCGGCCGCCACCGCGCCGTCAGGGATCGGCACGTCGAACTTCATGTTGCCGCTGACCAGCACCGACTGCGGATCGGCGCCCAGCAGGCGATAGCGTGCGGCATCGGTGCGCGACTGCGCGGCGATCACGCTCACGCAGCGCAGCGCCGAGGCGATCAGCGGACGCAGCGGCTTGTAGCCGCGCATCGAGCGCTCGGACAATCGCGCATTGACGATCATCAGCGGGATGCCGCGCTGGCGGCAGGCGAAGTAGAGGTTGGGCCAGATCTCGGTTTCCACGATCACCGCCAGACGCGGCCGCACGCGCTTCATGAAGCGGCGCACCGCGAACGGCAGGTCGTACGGCAGGTAGACGTGGAGCACGCTGTCGCCGAACAGCTGCTGCACGCGCGCGGCGCCGGTGGGGGTGACCGTGCTGACCACCAGCGGCGCATGAGCGTAGTTGCGCTGCAGTGCCTTGAGCAACGGCTCGGCCGCGTTGACCTCGCCCACCGACACCGCGTGAATCCACAGGCTGCCGCTGAAGCCGGGCGCGTCGAACGATCCGAAACGCTCCAGCCAGCGCCGGTGGTGGTGTGGCGACGAACGCAAGCCCCGCACCAGCAGGCGCAGCACCAGCACCGGCGTGACCAGGAACATCGCGAGGGTGTACAGGAAGCGCAACGGCAGATCCTTGCAATCAACGCGCGAGTATAACGACAGCGTCCGGAGCGGGCTCGCGCGCAGGCTCCTGGTGGCCCGTTACAATGCCGACGATGCCCGGCATGCCCCGCCCCGAGTTCACCCGATCGCTGCTTGCTCCCCGCCACTGGCCGGCATGGCTTGGCGTGGCGGCGGTGTGGCTGGTCGCCCATCTGCCGCAGACGCTGCTGCCGTGGCTGGGGCGTCGACTGGGCGCGCTGGTGGCGCGCATGCCCTCGGCGCGGCGGCGCATCGCCGCCGCCAACATCGCGTTGTGTTTCCCCGCGCTCGATCCCGCGCGGCGCGCGGCGCTGATCGACGCCAACCTGCGCGACATCGGCATGATGATGGTGGAGTTCGCGCTCGGCTGGCTGGGCAGCGACCGGCGCATGGCCGCGCTCCCGACCGTCATCGAGGGGCTGGAACACCTCGAGGCGGCGCGCGCACGCGGCAAGGGCGTGCTGCTGGTCGGCGGCCACTTCTCGCACCTGGAGCTGTGCGCGCGGCTGGTGTCGCGGCGCATCCGCATCGCCGGCATGTACCGGCGCATGGATTCGACCGTGTTCGAATGGGTGGTGCTGCGCGCACGGCTGCGTTACGCCGCGGCGATGTTCGACAAGGACGACATCCGCGGCACGGTGAAGTACCTGCGCGCCGGCGGCACGCTGTGGTACGCGCCGGACCAGGACATGCGCAGCAAGGACACCGTGTTCGTGCCGTTCTTCGGCGTGCCCGCGGCCACCATCACCGCCACCCACCACCTGGCGCGGCTGTCCGGCGCGGTGGTTGTCCCGTTTTTCCACCGCCGCCTGCCCGACGGCTCGGGTTACGTGCTGCGCCTGGGTGCGCCGCTGGAGGATTTCCCCGGCGCGGACGTGCTCGAGGACACCGCCCGCATCAACGCCTGCATCGAGCAGATGGTGCGCGAGGCGCCGGAGCAGTACCTGTGGGTGCACAAGCGCTTCAAGACCCGCCCGCCGGGGCTGCCGCCGGTGTACTGAGCTCGGACGAACGCCCCACGTACAGCGCGGCGCACCACAAGCCCAGCAGCCAGGCGAACAGCAACCCCCACCAGGCCGAATAGAACGCCAGGTGCGAGTTCAGCGGAAACAGCATCACCCCCAGCGCCAGGCTGGCGGGGAACGCGCGCGCGCGCGCCGCCGCGCCTGCCCGCCTCCATGCCCGCCACGCCAGGCCCGCCGCGGCCAGCCACAACGCCAGCCCGAGCAGG